>NZ_JBWKXO010000027.1:0-83174 GCF_059423025.1 Pseudomonas sp. GW704-F2
CTGGGACAGAAATCAGCAATCCGTCCTGGGTCAATTTTCAATCGGCAGGGTGGGTCAGTTTTCAATCAGCGCCAACACGATACTGAAAAAGATCGGTTTTGAAATGGTCATTCCCGTTCGGGCGTTCTGGCGTCGGAACTGACCGCGTCTATGATCGCGCTTAGCTCTTCCAAGAGTTCGCCATGGCAGCGGTTTAAGTAGCTCGATATGTTTTCATTGCGTAGCAGTCGTACGATATAGCCCTTCGCAACCACAAGAATCAGCATCGTTTCCCCCAGCGTCTCTTCAACGACTTTGTAATCGTGGTACAGCTTTTCCATCTCGCGTTCCATCCTTGCGATTTCCTCAACGCTGACCTCGGATGCGAGGTTGGTTTTTTTCTCAATCAACATGTCTGGGCGCGTCGCCGCCAGCACCATCGCTGCATAGGTCTGGGTGAAGCAGTTGGCGGAAACCATCAGTTCTACCGCTTCAATCTGGCGGAAGGGTTTCATTTTTCTAAGCGTACGAAAAACGTCCTGGCTTACCATTTTGACCTTGAGCATTTCCGCTACTTCAGGGGCAATGCCATCAAGCAAGTGCTGGCGCTCATGGATGCGGTCCACGTTGATGCCCAGTACCTTGGCAATCAGGGCTGGGGAAATGCCCTTATGAATAGCGGCGAGGATCATCTTGTGCTCTTGCACAGGCGTTAAGCGGTTGATCTGCCGGTTGTAGGTAAAGCCTTCGTCATCGGTTGATAGCAGGCACAGGGCCTCGCTGGCGCCCAGTGCTTTTAACGCGTACAAGCGAAGATGGCCATCCAGCAACATGAAGGTTGAAGTACCCTCCACGTTATTATGTTGCCGATGCACCGCGAGCGGCTCAATGACCCCCAGCTCCCGAATGGACGTCATGATGGTTAAGTATTTTTTGCTTTGCTCGATCTCCTTATCCAGAGTTCGGGTCGGCAAAATCTGGTCGAGGGGGACAGGGATAATCTGTCTCTCAAAGCCTTGTTTCACCTGGGCCATGAACAGCCCTCACCTTGAATACGATCAGCCAACGACTTAGGCATGTCCGGAATTTTTTCGCTGCGCAGCAGCGTGCAGAAATAATCGTCGGCCAGCAGTCGCCGCATGGCAGTTACCATGATTAGTAGGCGTTGCTCATTGATGTCGGATTTTTTAATCATGACTCTCTGGCGCCTGACCTCGGTTTGGTAGGTCCTCAGGAGTTTTTGCGGCGTCGTCGTTTGGTCGGCGTTTGATCGCCGTTGGCCATAATTTTTCCCCAAGGCCCTTCGTCTGTCGATTAATCGTCTGACCTTGATCAGCTGTTCGCCTTTCAATACACCTGTCTCATAGGCTTTCACCATCGCCACTTGCACCTCGGTATCACTAGATCTGGCGACTTCGGTGGCGATACTGAGTGGTAGCCAGCCTTTCTCCACGGCGGCGATCAGCCGTTCCTCTCCTTGGCGCAAGAGCACAAGAATGGCGTTGATATAAGTCGGATCCAAGCTGGTTTTGACGCTGATTTGTTTGGTGGTGTATCCGCGCTCTGAAAGGATTTGGATGGAGTAAAGTAAGTCCTTATTGGTGTGTTTACGGCGTGCAAGGTTTTCTACAAGACTGATGAGAAATCGGTCTGCCTCACTGGCACTGACGACGACACAGGGGATTTCTCTTTCGCCGAGAGCACAAAAAGCTTCGTATCGCCCTTGCCCGCATACCAATTCGAACAAACCTTTAGGCTCTTGGGCGTTGGAGGGTGTGACGGTAATCGGGCGCTTCAAGCCCAAGCTCGAAATATTTTCGACCAGCTTGGCAAACACCTGCTTATTGCGCGCACGAGGGTTGAGGACTCGAATACGATCCAGACTGATCATTTGGATGATTGCCGCCTCCCCGACATGGTGTGGGCTTCGAGGGTGTTGTGGCATGTTCATGCGGCTTTCCCCACAACAGTGCGACGAGACAGCTGCGCAAGTGCTTCGAGGCTGTCGTAGCGATAGATTTCCAGGTTGGAGGCGTTGGACTCATTCAGACGGATGTTGGACTGTTGAATATCGATTGTCGGCAGTATGTAGTAATCGCGGGCTAACTCTTCCCCTGGTTCCATACGGACGGCAACAGTGATATCTGGCGAGAGGCCAAGGTCGAAGCGAATTTTCCAACGACTTACCCCAGAGCTACCACGCTGACAGCGGCACAGTACAAGAGAAATCAGCAGCTCTTCGTTGACTTGGAGTAGGTCGCTTACGGGATCGATGGCGACTCTTCCTCCTACTTGCTGAATATGCTCCACAGTACGAGCCAGAATTAGTGGGTGCATCAGTCGAAGTTGATGATTGGCGGCAACGTAGTCGTAATCCCGAGAAGGGGTGTAGCCAATCAGCGAGTAGCTCCGTAGAAGGCTGCCAAATCGATATTGATACGCCGTGCTGGAGGGGCAATCGTCAGACTCATTGATAATCAGACCAGACAGATAGCCAGATTTTTCATAGAGCTGTTTGAGTCTCTCCAGCATCTCTGAATCTGGCATGCGATAGCTGCGTGACTGGATGATCTCCCTGGCAGCAGCGAACAATACCGGATCCACTACGGCTGGAAATGCACCGTCTGCTCGAACCCATTGGTCCGGAGGGTTGCGTACGTGTTCATCCTTGAGCTTGAAAGAAGAGCGATTCCAGACATTATTTCCTATGTACTTCTCATTCGTGAGCACTTGGTGGACTGCACCCTTGGTCCATGGCCTGGCCAGGTCGCTTTGGAGTCCGCGATTATTTAGCTGCTCGGCAATCTCCCTTTCGGTATAGCCCGCCTCAACAAATTGCTTATAGATCCACTGAACCGTCGCGACCTCCTCCGATGGCCCTGGGATCAGTTTGACACGATCTGTCTGGATGCTTTTGTGTTGACCTAAAACCAGTTCAGCTTTGGGGGCACCGGCTGCATCCACGAGTTGCCTTCTTAGCCCATAGCCTGCCATCCCCCCTTGTCTGAAGCCCATTTGAATCAGACGTGCCTGCCCTGCAAAAACTTTCACTGATAATTCGCGGCTGTACTCACCGGCCATCATTCGCTTTAGATTCTTGACGACGTTCGAGAGTGGGGATCCGTCATTAGCAAATTGCTCTGCGCAATAGTGAACCGAGACACCGGCCTGTCGGCACCTTACTTCGAAGCTGGCAGCCAAATCCGGATCTTGAAATCTGCCCCAGCGGCTGACGTCGTAGACGAGAATGGTGGAGAAGCTGACTTGGCCGCTTTCAACGTCGGTGAACAATTGAATCAAAGCATCACGCCCTTCTAGGCGAAGACCACTTTTACCGGCGTCGGTGTAAATTTTGACGATTTCGAGGGAGTGCGCTGCCGCATAGAGTTTGATTGTGTCGAGCTGATTTTCAGTTGAATACTGCTGATGTTCTGTGGACATCCGGACGTAAGCCGCTGCCGAGCCTGCGTCGTGGCGTGAGCTTTCTGAGTGAGCACTTTTATGACTGCGCATACGCAATAGCCCCTGCGTGCATCCACACTAGACTTGCGCCGTCGGGGCGCTACTCAAGCAAGCGGTGTGTCTTTCAACCATAGAGGATTAACGGAGGAAAAATGCTTCCTAAAAAGGGCAAAACTTTTCCGACTAGGCAAGATTACGCATCGGGATTGGCGGTGGCTTTGCAAGGTGAGCTGGGCTCGACGCACCAAGCAGTTAAGACACTAATGAGGTGGACAAATGCGAACGAGAGGACTGCCAAAAACTGGCTGAGAGGGACTTGCGGCCCGCGAGGTGAGCATTTGGCTCGTCTTATTCAGCACTCCGATGCCGTCTTGGCAAGCTTTCTGGAAATGTCTCAACGTAACAGCGTTGTAATGTTCGCGACGCTTCCATCGCTGAGGTTGGATTTGATACGGGCGGTGGATGCAATTGATTGTTGCTTGTCTATGTCAGGCGGAGCTGAGCTTAAGTAATACGGATTTGTACTCAAGAAGAGCTATGCGGATACGAGCCAAAAAGGCATGCTGGCTTTCTTACATCAGTTCGCGAAGGATTGCTCCGATGGCGGGTTCAACATTTCAAACCAACCCTATCGACCTGTTCAAGCTCCTGTCCGATAGTCATCAGGGTGTTCTGCAACTTCCAGATTTTCAGAGGAGCTGGGTTTGGGATGAAGACCGTATAAAAAGTCTGATAGCCTCGATCTCGCGGGCTTTTCCTGTAGGTGCTCTTATGACCTTAGATACAGGGGGAGCAGTGGATTTCAAGCCGCGCCTTATTGAGGGCGCGCCCTCCTCGTCAAAATCTATGCCTCCTCAATCACTGCTATTGGACGGGCAGCAGCGTATGACGTCAATGTACCAGGTCACGTTGCGCGGCCAAGTCGTTGAAACAGTGACGCCCAAAAAGAAGAAGGTAAAACGATGGTTTTACATCGATATTCGAAAGGCATTAGACCCATCTGTAGATAGGGAAGACGCGATAGTTGGTCTCCCAGAGGATCGTGTGCTGCGAAGTGCTTTTGGTCGAGAGATAATTTCCGACCTTTCCACTCCGGACAAAGAATATGCAGCGATGATGTTTCCTGTTTCCCAGGTTTTCGATTGGGATCAGTGGCAGGACGGGTTTGATGAATACTGGTCGACTGTCGATGATAAGACGACGCGTAGTGAGTTTCGGGCGTTCAAAAAAGAAATTCTAGAGAACTTCAAATCATACAGAGTACCGGTTATTGCGCTGGATCGGGCTACGAGCAAGGAGGCCGTGTGTGTTGTATTCGAGAAGGTGAATACGGGAGGCAAGCCTCTCGACGCATTTGAGTTGGTAACGGCAATGTATGCCGCTTCGGGTCATGAGCTGCGTAAAGATTGGTATGGAGATGAGCATACCAAAGGGCGTCATCGTCGTTTTACTGAAGCGCTGCGACCAGCGGATGCCGAAAGCGGAATCATCGCAAATGTGGCCAACACCGATTTCCTGCAAGCAATCTCGCTGTTCCATACACGAGATCGCCGCCGACTTGCGGAGCAGCAGGGAAAACAGGGCAAAGACCTACCTGCTGTGACGGGGAATCGCCACGCGTTACTCAACCTACCGCTTGAGGCGTACAAGCAGTACGAGCATCAGGTGGAAGCGGGTTTTATCAAGGCTGCGAAATTTTTACACACGCTTCATATTTATCGTATTTTCGATTTGCCGTACCAATCGCAAATTGTACCTCTAGCGGCGATTCTGGCTGATATCGGAGATGCTTGGGAGCACGACGCTAACCGGGCGAAATTGGTTCAATGGTATTGGAATGGAGTCTTTGGCGAGCTTTATGGTTCTGCCGTCGATACTCGCATCGCGCGAGATTTCACGGAGGTTCCGGCTTGGCTGAAGGGTGGATCTGAACCATCGACCGTAAGCGAAACGATATTTCGGCCTGATCGTTTGAAAAGCATGCGCATGCGTCTTTCTGCCGCTTACAAAGGTGTCAACGCATTGCTGATGAAGGAAGGTGCTCGGGATATCCGGTCAGGTCAGAAGTTCGATCACACGGTATTTTTCGGCGAGTCAGTCGACATCCACCATATCTTTCCTCAGGACTGGTGCAAGAAGCGCAACATTCCACCACAGGTCTACGACTCCATCATTAACAAAACACCTTTGTCATTCCGGACGAACCGGGTCATCGGCGGTGTGGCACCCTCCGTTTACCTACAGAAACTGGAGTTAGGCGATGCTTCCACACCTGGTGTGGATTCGAAAAATCTAGATAGTTACCTCATATCTCACTTTATCGATCCTGACGTACTCAGGAGAGATGCTTTTGAGGAGTTTATGGAGGATAGGCAGCAACGGCTCCTGGCGCTGATTGAGCAAGCCACCTGCAAAACTGCCTACAAAGGTGATGTGCAGGAGGAAGGCGAAGATGTAGAAAACGATGCGGATACCACCGAAGCAGGACTGACGCTGAGATGACACTGCGGATAACTCCGTCACCCGCCCATTCAGGGCTGCTTGCCCACCAATATTGAGTGATTGTCATGCCCGAACAGCTCAGCAAAGCCTACCTGCTGAACGCCGCTAAGGAAGAATTGGAAACCTTGGCGGAGATACCCAAACGTCACATTTTTGGATCAAACAGACGGTAGCGGCTGTTGTCCCGATTTCTGTCGGCGCCGCTTTAGGCTATTGGTTATCTGATGGTGCTGCTACGGGAAACCAGGCAGTTGCAATGAAAGACATCATGACAGGGATCATGACGTTCATTTCTGTGCTCGCTGGTTTCATGGTCACCTTGATGCTGTTCACTGGGAGAAGCGGTGGCTCCAAGTTGCTAACCGTCGATCAAGCACCCCTCTATGTTGAAAAAATTACCTACCTCCTTTTTTCCCAAGCAGTGACCCTGGCGGTCCACATCGCCTGCATCCTTGCTTGCCTAATCTGGCTGATCGTCCAAAGTCACGGTGAGGCGGTAGCTGTCGGGCAATGGCTATTCGTCTTGAGCATTGGATTGCTGATTCTATCAATGTTTAGAACCCTTCTTCTGCCATTCCAGATTTATGAGGTCCACCATTTCGAATTGACCGCGATGGTGGAGGAGAAAAATGAGGAGTTCCGGAGGGCGTTACGCGAGCGACAGGGGCTGTAATCGGTCTCTTGGTTGAGTTGCGATTAATGAACGGAAACGACATTTAATAGTGTTAAAAAACTGCGGGATGACACTAATTGCGGCTCATCTGCGACATTTATAGTGCCCATGCTTCACGAGGAACCCTGGTTCCACCTAGGGTACGAATGACACTTAATATGCCCATCGACATCGGGTGTAGGAACTTACAAAAGCAGCTGAACTTCACACTATGCGCGCTACAAAAAAGGCCAACCCCTGCGGGTTGGCCTTTTTTTGCCCGTATGTCCAGGAACGCGCGAGAGCTCTGCCAATTGGATTCACAGCGAGAGTTGCCGTAGTAGCGTAAAGGCCTGCTTCATTTGGTCTTCACTGACGACGAACGCACGTAACTGCCCTGCCATATCCATGCCTCTGGCTATCAGCCCCTGTGCCTCAAGGCTGATCTGCCATTGCAAGTCCTTGCGGCTGGTTTCTCCGGCCAGGTGCAGCGGCATTTCCGGAGTCTTGACCTTCACCAGCATCGCCGGGAACTTAACTTCCTCATTCCCACCCAGCACATTACGCGCGAGGGTCATGGCGCTTACCTGGATAGGTTGCAGAAACGGCAGTAGCTTGCCCTGGATTTGCGCGCAATCGCCAACGGCGAATATGCGTGGGTCAGAGGTGCACATGCGTTCATCAACTTCAATGCCACGGTCCACTCGTAAGCCAGCCTGTGTGGCTAACGTCGTATCGGGCTTCAACCCAATTGAGGCAACGATCACATCGGCGCTGATGTGTCGGCCGTTGGACAACGTCGCCAACAGGCCATCGTTTCTCTTTTCAATGGATACCAACGCCTGGTTAAACAGCATCTCCACACCCATCTGGCATAACCGGTGCTGCAGGCGGCTGCTCACCTCAACAGGAAGCAACGATGCGAGCAGGCTGCAGGACTTGTCCATCAGCACCACCTGCTTTCCGGCACGATTGATGTCCATGGCCAGTTCACTGCCAATCAAGCCGGCCCCGAGGATCAGTACGCGCTGTGCAGCCCGCAGTGCATGTTGTGCATGACGGTATTCCTGCTGGCTGTTCAGAGTCACCATCCACTCCCGCCCGGGAATCGGCGGAACCATGGCTTGCGCCCCCGTGGCGAGAATCAGTTGGTCGTAGCTGAATGCCTCATTACCGGCGCTAACACGCTGGTTTTCGCGGTCAATCGCAGTGAGCTGGCAGCACGAGTTCAGGGTCAACCGATACATCTCGGCAAACTCTGCCGCAGGCTGGCGAGTCATGTCGTCGGCAGTCTGATTGAGACTGACGACGTGACTCAGGTCGGGCTTGTTGTACTCATCGCAACTGTCTGCAGCGATCAATCGAATGGGCACCGCTGCATCGAGCCGGCGCAAGTTCTTGACCACCTGACGAGCCGCGAAGCCGGAGCCCACAATGACGATTTCCCGGTTCATGTCGCCTCCGAAGGCAGCTCATCGAATACCGATTTACCCATTGAACATTCAGGGCACAGGAAGTAATCAGGCACATCACACCAGGCCGTACCGGCCTGCACATCCTGCATCGGCTCGCCGATCGCGGGGTCGTAAATCCATTGGCAGACACTGCAGCGCATGCGCAGGCCGTTGTCCGCGATGGGGTCTGCCTGGGCAGTTGCGGTGGCTGCAGCGGGTACGACATGTGCAGCCGTCGATGGATGCAGCGCCCATTGCCGAGCGATTTCGCGGCCATGAGCCCGGCAAACCTCAAGCGCGTCACCGTCCGGCCGCCACTTGGCTTTGAGCGCCAATGTGGTTTCAAAACCAGCGTCCATCAAGCGTGTCTGGATACGGTCTACCGCCCCGCCATTCCAGCCGTAACTGCCAAACGCCGAAGCCTTTTTGTCACGAAAACGCAGCCCGGTTATTTCCTCCAGCAGCGCGGCGACTTTCGGCATCATCACGTTGTTCATGGTGGACGAGCCCACCAAAACGCCTTTTGAGCGGAACACGTTGGTCAGAATCTCATTCTTGTCGTGGCGCGCGACGTTGAAAATCTTCACCGCCACACCGGGATCGACTTCGTGAATACCCTGCGCGATGGCATCGGCCATCATGCGGGTGTTGTTCGACATGGTGTCGTAGAACAGGGTGATGCGATCCTCCTGATAGTCCGCCGCCCATTCCAGATAGCGGTGCACGATCTGCGTCGGATTATCCCGCCACACCACGCCATGAGCGGTGGCAATCATATCGACCGGCAGGTTGAAACCGAGGATCTCGGTAATCTTGGCAATGACCAGGCGACTGAATGGGGTGAGGATATTGGCGTAGTAGCGTTGGCACTGTTCGAACAGTTCGTTTTGATCCACTTCATCATTAAACAGGTGTTCGTCGCAGTAATGCTGGCCAAAGGCGTCGTTACTGAACAGAACGGCATCGCCGGTCATGTACGTCATCATGCTGTCCGGCCAATGCAGCATCGGGGTTTCCACGAAAACCAGCTGTTTGCCATTGCCGACATCCAGGGTGTCGCCGGTATGGACGACGTGGAAATTCCATTCGGGATGATGGTGATGACCATTGATCGAGTCCACGCCATTGGCGGTGCAATAGATCGGCGTATTCGGGATCAGCGACATCAACTCTGTCAGCGCTCCTGCATGGTCCTCTTCCGCATGGTTGATGACGATACAGTCCAGCGTGTTCAGGTCGATTTCCATCGCCAGGTTCTGTATGAATTCCCGACTGAACCTGTGATCAACCGTATCAATCAGTACGGTCTTTTCTTCACGGATCAGGTAGCTGTTATAGCTGCTACCTTTGTGGCATTTGTATTCTGTGCCATGAAAGTCCCGCACTTCCCAATCGCGCTGACCGACCCAATGAATGTTGTTTTTGACGTGAATTGACATGACCTACCTCGGTATAGAAATGATGTTCTACACTGAAGATGGCAACCTTCGTGCCATATAATAACTAGTTGATTTAAAAGGAAAAATAAAACAGTGATTGTCAATATGACATTGCCCGACTATTGTCTTTATGACTAATTCATTGTCAAAGTGACAAACCATGAGTCTCTCCGTTGAATCCCTGGCACGCATCGCTATTGAGCTGCAAAGCGGCATTTCCCATCAGGACCGCTTTCAACGTCTGATCAATACCCTGCGCCAATTGCTCGGTTGCGACGCCTCTGCCTTGTTACGTTATGAACAGCGACTGTTCCGTCCGCTGGCGATCGATGGCCTGGCACCGGATGTTCTGGGGCGCCGCTTCAGCCTTGATGCACATCCGCGCCTGGAAGCCATCGCTCGCGCCGGTGACGTGGTGCGCTTTCCGGCAGAGAGTCATTTGCCTGATCCCTATGACGGCCTGATCCCGAGCCGGCAGGACCTCAAAGTACATGCCTGCATCGGGTTACCGTTGTTCGCGGACCAGACACTGATTGGTGCGCTGACGATCGATGGCATGGACCCGGCACAGTTTGATCACTTCAGCGACGAAGAGCTGCGACTGGTGGGCGCCCTCGCTTCTGCTGCCTTGACCAATGCGTTGCTGGTCGAGCAACTGGAAAGTCAGACCATTACGCCTCTCTCCATCAGTCATGTCCCGGCGGGCAAACCCGGCACCGAAATGGTCGGGCTCAGCGAGGTCATGCAACAGTTGAAAAGAGAGATCGAAATGGTGGCAGGTTCCGACCTGAACGTTTTGATCACTGGAGAAACCGGGGTCGGCAAGGAACTGGTCGCCAAGGCGATACATGAAGGTTCATCACGCGCCAGTCACCCTGTGGTCTATCTAAACTGCGCTGCGCTGCCGGAGTCAGTGGCTGAGAGTGAGTTGTTCGGCCATGTCAAAGGTGCCTTCACCGGGGCGATCCATCATCGCACCGGCAAGTTCGAAATGGCCGATAACGGCACACTGTTCCTCGACGAAATCGGTGAACTGTCGCTGAGCCTGCAAGCAAAACTGCTGCGGGTATTGCAATACGGCGACCTGCAACGGGTCGGTGACGATACCGTCTTGCGGGTCAACGTAAGGGTGCTTGCCGCGACCAATCGTGACCTGAAGCAGGAGGTGCTGAACAATCGCTTCCGGGTCGACCTGTTCCACCGTTTAAGCGTGTTCCCTGTGCATGTGCCGCCACTGCGTGAGCGTGGACAGGACATCACATTGCTAGCGGGTTTTTTCTGCGAGCAGAGCCGGGTACGCATGGGATTGCAACGGGTGGCGTTGGCTGCCGGTTGCCTGTCGTTGCTCAAGCAGTACTCGTGGCCAGGAAACGTTCGCGAACTGGAGCATGCTGTTTATCGAGCGACAATCCTTGCTCGTGCGACCCAGCAAAGTGAAGAGCTGCTGCTGGAAGCACAGCATTTCAATCAAGTACCCGAACAGCTGGCGATACTGCCTGTTGCTGTGGATGTTCCTTCCAGCAGCGTTGGCCAATGCCTACGGGATGCGACGGATAGCTTCCAGCGTCAGCTGATTGAAAACACGCTGAAAAATTGCGCAGATAACTGGTCTGCCTGTGCGCGAATGCTCGATATGGATGTGGCCAACCTGCACCGACTGGCGAAGCGGCTCGGTTTGAAATAACACTCGCGGCCGATCAGGGCTCAATGCAGGTCAGTCATGCTGACCCACATGTCGCCCTTGCCGCCAAGCGGTCCAGCATAAAACGCTATCGGATCTCGAGGGGAAGGCCGGCGCCCAACGGTTGGGACGGCGGTTTCTGAATCTGCAGGTGTAGAGAAGAAAACCCACCGGCAGGGAAAAACGCGTTCACTGGTTCTTTATCCGGCGCCAGCGTAATCCGGCTGGTGCGTCCAAGCAGTTCTTCCATCACGATCCGTAGCTCCAGTCTGGCAAGCGGCGCACCGGGGCAGACATGAATGCCGGCGCCATAGAGCAGGTTCAGCTCGGGATCGCGATCGAGGCGCAATTCATCGGGATCTCCAAAGACCGCTTCGTCCCGATTGGCGGACGCCCAGTTGAGGGCAATACGCGAACCCTTCGCCAGCGTGCGCCCACCCAGCGTGACCTCTTTCGTAGTCACCCGACGGTTCATGATCAGTGGTGCATGAATACGCAGTATTTCATCAATGGCGACAGGTAACAGCGCGGGTTGTTCGCGCAATCGCTGCTGCCACCCGAAGTTGGTCGCCAGATAGTGCGCAAGAATGCCGACCGAGGCGGAAATGGTACCGAGTTCGCCGACCGTCCAGTTACGTAGAATGCTGACGATCTCGTCGTCCGTCAGGGGCCTTCCCAAGGACTGGTCGCGTAGCAAGAGGGTCGTGATGTCATGCGACGCAGCAGCGCCAGCGGTACGGCGCACGTCCAGCAGATCCTTGATGTAACCGTCAAACTCAAGGGCCACGGCACTCAGGGCCGCCTCGTCTCTGGACAGCGTGGCCGAGTGATTCTTCAGCGTCCACAGGCGCAGCGGTTCATGAAAATCCGCCGGCCAACCCAGCCAGGCACACTGGATCTGCAACGCAAAGATCTGGGCAAATTCGCCGATCAGTTCTGCACGGCCTTCATCCGGTAATGCCTGCACCAGACGAACCGCTATGTCACGGCACGTCGGCGCAAAGGCATCCATATGCTCCGGGCTGAAATAACGCTCGATGAGGTTCCGGTACGCCGTATGTTCGGGCGGATCCATTCCGTTGGGGACCGCGGGGAAACGCGAGACGGCATTGCTGAAGGTTTCATGATCGTTAAGTACGCGCAGCACATCCGCATGCCTGAATAACGACGTATAGCCATATTGACTGTGTGCGACCGGGCAACGGTGGCGCATGTCGTCATAGGCTGTCGTCTGATCCTTTAATACGGCTTCAGACCTGGGATCCCAATCCGGTAGCGATTTCTTGTCCATCGTTTACTCCATAAACCCGTCCCGCTGAGAACCCGGAAACAAGGAAGCAAGGTTTGTCGGCCTACTTGTACTCGGTCGGGACATGTAGGAAATACCCGCTAGACTGAAACCATGCACGACGTCCCTACGTCGGCATCACTTGGGTGAAGTCTGTACGGGCTTATAGGGAAATCGGCTATTAGCTAGCCAGGGGGTTGTGATGAGTAAGCTTCAGCAGTGGGTAAACTCGCAGGGCAGCACTGCGCTGTGGGTGGTGTTCTGGCTCTATGGGGTGGTGCTCAGCAATGTACTGTTTGGCCTGATTCTGGTCGCCTTCAACAAAGTTGCACCCTCCCTGTTTGGTCTAATGCTGCTGGGTTTTGTGGCCTACACCGCGTGCATGCTCAATGCGGTATGGCGCAATGCGGATAATGTCAGTGACCCCCTCTACGGTCAGATCGCTCGTTTCCTCACGGTGGCCTGGTCGATCAACGCGGTATTGGTTTCGGGCTTTCTCTTCCTGGGCCATCTGAATGCCGTTGCCCTCCCCCTGCCGCTGCCTTTTTGATTCCAGATAACCTGGGCCCTCAATGTGGGGTTTGAACGTTAGAGCCCAGGTCATTGCGCCGTTGCGATTATCGCGCCAATTGATTGTCTGCATAGTTGATCAATATCAATTCCATTATTTCTGTCGATCGCCATCACCGTTTCAACGCTATCTCAAGTGCAACAACTCGATCTTCGCTCATGACGCATAGCGGCTCTGTAGAACGTTGAGCGCTGTTCAACCCCTCCCTTCAACAAATTGCCTCAACCGGCGATAGGAAGTCATATTGACTATTTCTTTGTCATTATGACCTTTTTCAATTTAGGTCATAATGACAGTGTTGTTATTTAACTAGTTGATATTAAACAATAAAATTGTTGGCCCGGTTTGTGTATTAGGTAATGAACTTAACGCAAACCCCAAAGGGACAATCTCATGACTCGTACCATCGCGCTCAGTTTCACCCTGTGTACACTGCTGTCTCCGCTATGCCAGGCAGACCAGATAATCCGTGTAGTCCCCGACACAACCGCCGGCAAGGGGGTCGGCGTTTTGACCGGAATGATGGTTGGCGCGGTAGGCGGCCCGATTGGAGCATTAGTCGGCGCAGCTGGCGGTTTTTTTGCCGGCAGTGCGGTGCAAGGAGGCATTGGCAAGTCTGAAACCGCTTATGAAGTGAAAAACGCGCAAGGCGAGATTAGTACGGTGCGCTCACCCAATGGGCGTTTTGAAGTCGGGCAACAGGTCACGCGTAAAGGTGTGCGACTGGTGGCATCTGAGGAGTAAGAGGCTCCCGTCTGCGTCTTCCCAAGCATTCCAGGCCCTCCGTGGAGTTGCACACATAGATGGTTCGGCTAATCCTCACCGATTAGCTGAACATCACGAAAAGAGCCCGCCAAATCGCGGGCTTTTTTTGCATTCGATCCGGGTTTTTATTACGTGACCTTCCCCACTCCAATCTGCCTGATTGGGGTGTTTTTCTGGATTATTCATCCAGTCATCCACGGTTTATCGCCGCGTTGAAGCGGCCTAATCTCGATTCTCCATCGATTCGTGAAGGAGATTCTCCATGGCAGACCATTCCATTAAAGGCAAAGTCGTTCTCATCGCGGGTGGCGCGAAGAACCTTGGCGGTCTCATCGCCCGTGACATGGCCGCACAGGGTGCCAAGGCTGTTGCGATCCATTACAACAGCGCCGCGTCCAAGGTTGATGCCGATGCCACGGTTGCCGCCGTTCAGGCCAGCGGCGCACAGGCCGTCGCGCTGCAGGGGGATCTGACGACGGCCGGCGCCATCGAGAGGTTGTTCGCCGATGCCATCGCCGCGGTCGGCAAACCCGACATCGCCATCAACACCGTTGGCAAGGTGCTCAAAAAGCCGATGGCCGAGGTGAGTGAAGCCGAATACGACGAGATGAGCGCGGTCAACTCCAAGACCGCTTTCTTCTTCCTCAAGGAGGCGGGCAAGCACCTCAACGACCATGGCAAGATCTGCACGATAGTGACGTCGCTGCTGGGCGCCTTCACGCCGTTCTATGCCGCTTATGCCGGCACCAAGGCGCCGGTCGAACACTACACCCGAGCGGCCTCCAAGGAATTGGGCGCCCGCGGTATTTCGGTGACAGCGGTCGGTCCGGGGCCGATGGATACGCCGTTCTTCTACCCGGCCGAAGGCGCCGACGCGGTGGCCTATCACAAGACCGCCGCCGCGCTCTCGGCGTTCAGCAAAACAGGCCTGACCGACATCGAGGACGTGGTGCCTTTCATTCGCCATCTGGTCAGTGACGGCTGGTGGATCACCGGCCAGACCATTCTCATCAATGGTGGGTACACCACCAAGTAAATCCATTATCCGCAGTGTGATCTTCGTCGCCATCCGCTGCTGGGGCGCCGTACAATCGACGCAGAGCAGGCGCCCCTGGGCAGGCTGACGTCGGGACCATCGGCAGGGCAGATCATGGACAGATTCGACCAGTACCGCGTATTCGCCAAAGTGGCCGAGATGGGCAGCTTCATCAAAGCTGCCAACGCGCTGGAGATGCCACGAGCGTCGGTGTCTGCGGCCATCCAGCAGTTAGAGGCTCAGCTGGGCGTGCGCCTGCTGCATCGCACGACGCGGCAGGTACGGCTGACACCCGATGGGGAGCAATTGCTCAGCCGTGTGCGCCCGGTGTTGTGCAACGTCGAAGACATCGACCAGTTATTCCAGGCCAGCCAGCGGCAAGTCTCCGGCCGGCTGATCATCGATGTGCCCAGCCGCATTGCCCGCCGCGTCATTGCGCCAGCGCTGCCCGGCCTGTTGCGTTGTCATCCCCTGCTTCAATTGATTTTGGGTTCGACCGACCGGGCCATCGATCTGGTGCAGGAAGGTGTGGACTGTGCGGTGCGCGTTGGCGCGCTGCATGACAGCAGTCTTGTGGTGCGGCCGCTGGGTCAGATTGCCTTGATCAATTGTGCGAGCCCGGCCTATCTGCTTGAGCATGGAGAGCCTCAGCAGCCTGCGCAGCTACTCGACGGACATTGGACCATCGGCTATGCGTCGCCGAAGTCGGGCAAGGAACTGCCTTGGGAATACCTGTCCGGCGACGGCAGCGTGCAGCGGTTCGACGTGCCGAGCCGGGTGATCGTGAACAATGCCGAAAGCTATATCGCTTGCTGCCTTGCAGGGTTGGGGTTGATCCAGATCCCGCGCTTTGACGTCCAACACCTGCTGGACTCACGACAACTGGTGGAGGTCATGTCGAGTTACTGTGCCGCTTCGATGCCGGTATCCCTGCTCTACCCGCACCGCCGGCAGCGTTCGCAGCGACTGGATGTGTTCCACGAGTGGTTCGAGGCATTGATGCGGCCGTATTTGGATAGCCGCCACGTCCCTCTGCATCAATAAAGCCAAATGCTCCACGTGGAACATCGGCATTTTTAACCCGCTGAGGCGGCCGCCACACTCTCCAACCGGTAGCCGTATCCATAGATCGTCAACAACTGCCAACCCCGATCCGCGGTTAACCCCAGCTTGTTCCGCAGCCGATAGATATGTGTGTCCAGCGGCCGCGACGAGACCATTTCTTCATGGCTCCAGAACCGCTCATACAGATACTCGCGAGACAACGGCCGCGCCAGGTTGGCGAACAGGCAGCTGGCCAGGCGGTATTCGCGCTCGGTCAGGTTGATCGGTTTGCCCGCGCGGGTGACGGTCAGTTCGGCGTCGTCAAAGGTCAGGTCGTTGAAACTTTGCACTTCAGACGTCGCCGACTTTTGCAGACCGTGGCGGCGCAGGACGGCGTTGACCCGGGCTTTGAGTTCATTCGGGCGAAAGGGTTTACTGACGTAATCGTCGGCGCCGCTGTTCAGGGCGGTGACGATATCGCTCTCGGCATCGCGGCTGGTGAGCATGATCACCGCCGGAGGCGATTCCATGTGTTCACGGGTCCAGCGCAGCAAGGCGATGCCGCTGATGTCGGGCAGCTGCCAGTCGAGGATCAGTAGGTCGAAGGTTTCCCGGCGCAGTTGGCGCAGCAGGTCTTCACCGCGTTCGAAGCAATGCACAGACCAGGGCTGTTCCAGGTTGCTGGGAATCTGTCGCAGTGTCTGTTCCACCCGCTGCAATTCAGCGGGTTCGTCATCCAGTATTGCGACACGCATGGGTGGGTCCTTTCTACTTGGAAATATTTCAGCTGTCGGCCGGTCGAAGAGCGGGCGTCCTTGCTGCGCAGATGCCAGTCATTGAATCTGAAGAATTGTGCTCAGATTCAACGACCCTTTGGATCTCTCGGTACGCTGATATCAAAGGGCCGTTAACGCTTTGAAAAACCATGCGACTCAGGGGGAAAGATACCGACTCCCGCGCGTAAGGAAAAGGATCAGTGCCGCTGGCATTGCATAGCCGTGCGGGTAGCTGATACTGCGCCCCGATGTACGGTATGTTTCAACGAACGCACTCAGGAAAACCCCCGGGGCGATCAAAATGAGCTTCACTGGGTTCAGCACCACACCGCGCACCACCTGGAGGGAGAAACCGGGTCTATGACATCTTCAACTGTCCATTTTCAGCAGCGGTGCGGGTTCCTGGCGGTCGCCCTGTGATGCTGTGGCGCAAGGCCGAAAAACGCCAGCCCACCCAGGCGCAGTTGTTGTTCCATGGTCTGTTTCGGGAGTGGCTGTGGATTGGCCTGGTGTTGCTGCCCTTTACTGCATATTTGTCCTTAAGTGCGGGCCTGGCCTTCAATAACCCGCTGTATGACGACCTGCGCCGCCTGACCCCTCTGCCGGTCGATCCACGCATTTTGCTGGTGACCATCGATGACCAGAGCCTGAAAAAGCTCGGCCAATGGCCATGGCCGCGCAGCCTGCATGCCGACGTCATCAACCGTCTGAGCGCTGCCCAACCCACGGGTATCTTGTTCGATGTGATCTTCAGTGAGCCGCGCAACGCCACGGATGACCAGCGCCTGGCCAATGCCGTGTGCAACGCCGGGAATGTTTTGCTTCCCCTGGAACGCGATGGCGGCGCGAGCCAGCCGGGCGAACAACTGTTGCCGCTGCTCAATTGCGCCAAGGGGCTGGGCCATATCAACGTCGAAGCAGACAGCGACGGTGCCGTCCGCAGCCTGTATCTGCGTGAAGGCCCGCCTGGGAACACCCTGCCGCAGTTGGCATGGCTGGCGTATACGTTGAGTGGGCAAACCGCGCAAATGCCGGGACGCAGCGAACAACCCAACAGTCAGCGCTGGCATCGGGAATATAGAGTTCGCGTCCCGTCCACGTCTGAGCCGCATGGGTTTCCCAGTGTGTCCTACGCCAGCGTATTGCACGGCGAAGTGCCGGCCGAATTGCTGCGCGACCGCCTGATCCTGGTGGGCGCCAGCGCCTATGGGCTGGGGGACCGTTTTGTGACGCCGCTCTCCTCCACTCCGGATACCACCGCCGGTGTGGAAATCCAGGCCAATGTGCTCAACGGCTTGCTGCAGGAGCGCAGCATCGTCGACCTCCCCGGCTGGCTCGCGGCACTGATCGCCACGGCCTGGGTGGCGTTGTTGCTCGGCCTTTTGCTGTACCGCCCACGCTACGCGCTGTGGATGACCTTGGGTTGCATGGCCGGCGCGTTGCTCGGCGCGTGGGCGCTGTTACGCCTTGGCCATTGGTGGTCGCCCGCGGCTTGCCTGATCGGTATGTTGCTCAGCTACCTGATCTGGAACTGGCGCCGCCTGAGCGTGATCCTTGCCTACTTTGGCTGGGAACTGGCGCGCCTGGACAACGAACCCAAGGTGCTGCCCGAACGCCGCCGAGCGCCCGCGAACAAAGGCGATGTGTTGCAAGGGCGCATCTTTGCCCTGGAGCAGGCCGTCAGCCGCACCCGTGACACCCGACGCTTCATGGCCGATGGCCTCGAGTGCCTGCCGGTGGCGACCCTGATCACCGACCCGCGGGGCAACATCCTGTTGGCCAACCGCATTGCCCGTGAAGTATTCGGTAATGACCTGGTCAACCAAAACCTGCTCGAACAGCTCGCCGACCTGGGTTATCCACCCCTGCATAACGGCGTGCGCCCCGCCCTGTCCGCCCTGGAAATCGTCGAGTTCCGGGACATCCACCAACGCAGCCTGCGCATGGAAATCGCACCCTTGCTGCCCGCCGAAGGCGACGTCGCCCTCGGCTGGCTGCTCAGCCTGACCGACTTGAGCAAGGAGCGCGAAGCCCAGCAACACCGCGAAACCATGCTGCGCTTCCTGTCCCACGACCTGCGCGCGCCGCACTCGGCGATCCTCGCATTGCTGGATGTGCATAACGCGGAGTCGCCGGTGTTTGCCCAGATCGAGCAGCAGGTTCGACGCGCCTTGAGCCTCACCGAATCGTTCGTACAACTGGCGAAAGCCGAGGCTGACGGCTACCACTTCCAGCCAAGCCTGTTTGCCATGCTGGTGATGGATGCGTTCGATCAGGTGGCGGTGATTGCGCAGCTCAAGGGCATCCAGTTGATCCACGACCTGGATGAAGCGGATGAAGGCATGGTGTCGGCCGATCAATCCCTGCTCACCCGCGCGTTGTTCAACGTGCTGGAGAACGCGATCAAATACTCGCCGGCCGGCACCACCGTGAGGTTGAGCCACGGCAGCGCGCAAGGTTGGCTGGAGTGTCGCATCAGCGACCAGGGCCCGGGCATTGCGGCAAAGGACTTGCCGGAACTGTTCAGCCAGTACCGCCGCTTCGATTCCGCCCAGGGCAGCGAAGGCCTTGGGTTGGGCCTGACCATGGTCAAGGCCGTTGTGGAGCGGCACGGTGGCCGTATCTGTTGCGAAAGCGTGGTGGGCAAGGGCACCACATTCACCCTGCAGCTGCCCCAGTTGGAAGACTGACAACACGTGCTTTTGCGCTGTGTATAAAAAACCGGTCTCAAGGACCGGTTTTTTTATCCCAAAAAAACTTATGCACGTTTTTAGTATTTTTATGAGATCAGGAAATAACTAATAAAATCATCTTGTTATGAAGAGAAAATGCCATTTTGCCAACAAACCGTACACAGGTTATCCACAGATGATCAGGCCACCGGTGTGTCCACCGCCACCGGCTCCGGCGGCAGCGAACCCATGGCGCGTTGCTGGGCTTCATTCCAGGCGGCGGCGCGGTCATTCAGTGCGGCAATTGCACGCGGCCCTTCACCTTCGGCGTACATCGGTTCCCCGATCACCACGGTGATGGTGCCTGCACGTTTTGCCCAACCGGTTTTTGGCCAGTACTTGCCGGCATTATGTGCAATCGGCAACACAGGCAGGTGGGCGTTGACGGCCAATGCCGTGCCGCCACGTGAGAACTTGCCGACGGTGCCGTAGGGCACACGCGTACCTTCCGGAAAGATCAGCACCCAGACGCCGTCCTTGAGCAGTTCGTCGCCCTTTTTGGCCACGTGTTTGAGCGCCGCCTTGGGGTTGTCGCGGTCGATGGCGATCGGGCGCAGCATCGCCATCGCCCAGCCGAAGAACGGCACATACAGCAGCTCGCGCTTGAGCACTTGGCTCAGGGGCGAGAAGTACGCCGAGAGGAAGAACGTCTCCCACGTGCTCTGGTGGTTCGACAGAATCACGCAGGGCTGATCCGGGACGTTTTCCGCGCCCTTGACCTCGAAGCGGATGTTCAGGAACACCTTGGTCAGCCACAGCGCGCAGCGGCACCAATAGACGTTGATGAAGCGATAGCGCGCCTTGAACGGCAGAAAAGGCGCGATAAAAAAGCTCAGGGTGCACCAGAGAAACGAACTGGTGCCCAACAGCAGGTAAAAGAAGAAGGTTCTGATGGCCTGCAAAATCGACATGGCGGCATTTACCGTTGCGGGACACAGCCCGCCTGTTGAAGGCGCACTCCCGAACAGTCCTTGGTCAGGCAGTCGAGGGCGGCTAGTTGTTGATAAGTTCTGCGGCAACCGCCGCCAGATCGTCAAAAATCAAGGTGCCTACCGGCAGGTTTTTCGCCTGGGTCTTTTCGCCTTTCCCGGTCTTTACCAAAACTGGCTGAGAGTCGACGGCTTTGGCCGCCTCCAGGTCACCGAGGCTATCCCCGACGAACCATAGCCCAGCCAGGGGCACGTTGTAATGTTCTGAAATGGTTTTCAACATGCCAGGCTTGGGTTTGCGGCAATCGCAGCCCTCATCCGGCCCGTGGGGGCAGTACACCACCAGCCCCACCTCACCGCCCTGCTCCGCCACCAACGTGCGCAAGCGCGCGTGCATGGCGTCCAGGGTAGCGATGTCGTAGTAGCCGCGGGCGATGCCGGACTGGTTGGTGGCGACGGCCACCGTCCAACCGGCCTTGCTCAACTGCGCGATGGCCTCGATCGCGCCGGGCAGTGGGATCCATTCCTCCACCGACTTGATGTAAGCGTCGGAGTCGTAATTGATCACCCCGTCCCGATCGAGAATCAGCAGTTTCAACATGATCAGCCCAATACGGAAATGTCAGCGATGTTGATGAACAGACCGCGCAAACGCGCCAGCATGGCGTAGCGGTTTTTCCGCACGCCGGCATCTTCGGCATTGATCATCACCGCTTCGAAGAACGCATCCACCGGCTCGCGCAAGGTGGCCAGGCGCGCCAGTGCTTCGGCGTAGTTGCGTTCGGCGATCAACGGTTTCACCGCATTTTCCGCCTTGGCGATGGCCGAGTTCAGCGAGAACTCCTTGGCATCGGCGAACAGGCCTGGGTCGACATCGGCATTACCGAGGTTGTCGGCCTTGCTCAACAGGTTCGACACGCGCTTGTTCACGGCAGCCAGGGCGTCGGCTTCCGGCAGTTTGCGGAAGGCCTGCACGGCTTGCACGCGTTGGTCGAAGTCCAGCGCCGAACCCGGTTGCAGGGCACGTACCGACAGGTACACCGAAACGTCCACGCCTTCGTCTTCGTAACGCGCACGCAGGCGGTCGAACACGAACTCCAGCACTTGCTCGGCCAGGCCGGTTTGCTTGACCTTGCCGCCGAACTGGCCGACTGCGAACACCACGGCCTGGGTCAGGTCGAGGTCGAGCTTCTTGTCGATCAGGATCCGCAGCACGCCCAGGGCCGCACGGCGCAGGGCATACGGGTCTTTACTGCCGGTGGGCAGCATGCCGATGCCGAAGATCCCGACGAGGGTATCCAGCTTGTCGGCAATGGCCACGGCCGCACCGGTCAGGGTGGTCGGCAACTCGGCGCCAGCACCGCGCGGCATGTACTGCTCGTTCAGGGCCAGGGCGACATCGTCCGGCTCGCCGTCGTTGAGGGCGTAGTAGTAACCGGCAACGCCTTGCATTTCCGGGAACTCGCCGACCATCTCGGTGGCCAGGTCGCACTTGGACAGCAGGCCGGCGCGCGCAGCCCAGGCAGCGTCACCGCCAATGCGCGGGGCAATGTAGGCGGCCAGTTTGGAAACGCGCACAGCCTTGTCGTAGACGCTGCCAAGTTTTTCCTGGAACACCACGTTTTGCAGGCGCAGGTTGAAGTCTTCGAGCTTCTGCTTCTTGTCTTGCTTGAAGAAGAACTCGGCGTCGGTCAGGCGCGGGCGCACGACTTTTTCGTTACCGGCGATGATCTGCTGCGGGTCCTTGCTTTCGATGTTGGCCACGGTGATGAAGCGCGGCAGCAACTTACCGTCCACGTCCAGCAGGCAGAAGTACTTCTGGTTGTCCTGCATCGTGGTGATCAGCGCTTCTTGCGGCACATCGAGGAAGCGTTCTTCGAACGAGCACACCAGCGGCACCGGCCATTCAACCAGGGCGGTCACTTCGTCCAGCAGGCTTGGCGGCACGATGGCGGTGCCTTCCTGCAGGCGGGCCAACTCTTCGGTGCGCTTGCTGATCAGCTCGCGACGCTCGTTGGCGTCGGCCAGCACATAGGCGGCGCGCAGGTCGTTGAGGTAGTTGGCCGGCGCGGTGATACGCACGCTTTGCGGGTGGTGGAAGCGGTGACCACGGGAATCGCGGCCGGCTTTCTGGGCAAGGATGGTGCAATCGATGACCTGGTCACCGAGCAGCATCACCAGCCACTGGGTCGGACGCACGAACTCTTCCTTGCGCGCGCCCCAGCGCATGCGCTTGGGGATCGGCAGGTCGTTCAGGGAGTCTTCGACGATGGTCGGCAACAGGCTGGCGGTCGGCTTGCCTTTGATGACCTGGCTGAAACGCAGTTTCGGGCCGCTCTGGTCGATCTCGCTCAGCTCGACGCCACACTTCTTGGCAAAGCCCAGCGCTGCTTGG
Organism: Pseudomonas sp. GW704-F2; assembly: GCF_059423025.1. NCBI lineage: Bacteria > Pseudomonadati > Pseudomonadota > Gammaproteobacteria > Pseudomonadales > Pseudomonadaceae > Pseudomonas > Pseudomonas sp. GW704-F2. Next base: position 22,706 of record NZ_JBWKXO010000027.1, read on the forward strand.
GTCGGGTTGCCTTCGGCGTCGAAGGCGGCCTGGCGTGGCGGGCCGTCGAGGTTGATGCTGCGGTCCGGCTGCTGGGTTTCCAGCGCGGTCAGCAACACCGCCAGGCGACGCGGCGCGGCGTAGACTTTTTTCGCCTCGAACTTCAGGCCGGCGCTTTGCAGGCCTTTTTCGATACCGGCCAGGAACGCATCGGCCAGGGTGTTCAGTGCCTTGGGTGGCAGCTCTTCGGTGCCCAGTTCAACCAGAAAATCTTGAGCACTCATTGTGCAGCCTCCAGCTTAGCCAACACTTCATCACGCAGGTCCGGGGTTGCCATCGGGAAGCCCAGCTTGGCGCGAGCCAGCAGGTAGGCTTGGGCGACGGAACGCGCCAGGGTGCGAACACGCAGAATATATTGCTGGCGCGCGGTCACCGAGATGGCGCGGCGGGCGTCCAGCAGGTTGAAGGTATGGGACGCCTTCAACACCATTTCATAGCTCGGCAACGGCAGCGGCTGGTCCAGTTCGATCAGGCGCTTGGCTTCGCTTTCATAGAAGTCGAACAGTTCGAACAGCTTCTCGACGTTGGCGTGTTCGAAGTTATAGGTCGACTGTTCCACTTCGTTCTGGTGGAACACATCGCCGTAGGTCACTTTGCCGAACGGGCCGTCTGCCCACACCAGGTCGTAGACCGAATCCACGCCTTGCAGGTACATGGCCAGGCGCTCGAGACCGTAGGTGATCTCGCCGGTCACCGGGTAGCACTCGATGCCGCCCGCTTGTTGGAAGTAGGTGAACTGCGTGACTTCCATGCCGTTCAGCCAGACTTCCCAGCCCAGGCCCCAGGCGCCCAGGGTCGGCGATTCCCAGTTGTCTTCGACGAAACGGATGTCGTGGACCAACGGGTCGAGGCCGACATGTTTCAGCGAGCCGAGGTACAGCTCCTGGAAGTTGTCCGGGTTCGGCTTCAAGACCACCTGGAACTGGTAGTAATGCTGCAGACGGTTCGGGTTTTCGCCGTAGCGGCCGTCAGTCGGGCGCCGACTGGGCTGCACATAAGCGGCGTTCCAGGTTTCCGGGCCGATGGCCCGCAGGAATGTAGCGGTGTGGAAAGTGCCGGCGCCTACTTCCATATCGTAGGGCTGAAGTACCACACAACCTTGCTCGGCCCAGTACTGCTGGAGGGCGAGGATCAAGTCTTGGAAGGTACGCACGGCTGGCGTAGGCTGGCTCACGAAATTCACCTGTTACTTGGGCTGCGATTTAAAGAGCGGGAGTATACCCGATTCGGCCGCGCCACCATCCCCTGGAGCCTTATGCCACGCTGCTTTTGGTGTTCTGAAGATCCGCTGTACATGGCTTATCACGATCAGGAGTGGGGAACGCCGCTGCGCGATGCGCAGGGTTTGTTCGAGTTACTTTTGCTCGAAGGGTTCCAGGCGGGCCTGTCCTGGATCACCGTTTTACGCAAACGCGAGCATTATCGAAAGGTCTTGTTCGGTTTTGATGCACAGCGCCTGGCGCGGCTGAGCGATGCCGAGATCGAAGCGTTGATGCTCGACCCAGGCATCGTGCGCAATCGTCTGAAGCTCAACGCCACCCGCCGCAACGCCGCGGCCTGGTTGGCGCTGGAGGACCCGGTGGGGCTGCTGTGGTCGTTTGTCGGCGGCGTGCCCAAGGTCAATCACTTCAAGGACCGCAGCGAAGTCCCGGCGATTACCGCCGAAGCCGAGGCCATGAGCCGCGCGCTGAAAAAAGCCGGCTTCACCTTCGTCGGGCCGACCATTTGCTACGCGTTCATGCAGGCCTCGGGCATGGTCATGGACCACACCCAGGACTGCGACCGTTACGCGGACTTGGCCAACGCCGGTTAGAATGCGTGCTTTGCGCACCACACACGATCAGGAGTGACCTGTGGAAAAGTTTAAAGGCGCCTTGCTGGTAGGCGCTCTCCGGTTGTTTGCCCTGCTGCCCTGGCGCGCCGTGCAAGCCGTAGGTTCGGCGATTGGCTGGATCATGTGGAAAACCCCCAACCGCTCCCGCGACACGGTGCGGATCAACCTCTCAAAATGCTTCCCGGACATGGACCCGGCCGAGCGCGAGCGCCTGGTGGGCCGCAGCCTGATGGACATCGGCAAGTCCCTGACCGAAAGCGCCTGCGCCTGGATCTGGCCGGCTCAGCGCTCCATCGACTTGGTGCGCGAAGTCGAAGGCCTGGAAGTCCTCCACGAAGCCCTGGCCTCGGGCAAAGGCGTGGTCGGTATCACCAGCCACCTGGGCAACTGGGAAGTGTTGAACCACTTCTATTGCAGCCAGTGCAAACCGATCATTTTCTACCGCCCGCCGAAGCTCAAGGCGGTGGATGACCTGCTGCGCAAGCAACGCGTGCAACTGGGCAACCGCGTGGCGGCGTCCACCAAGGAAGGCATCCTCAGTGTCATCAAGGAAGTGCGCAAGGGCGGCCAGGTGGGCATTCCGGCCGACCCGGAGCCGGCCGAATCGGCGGGGATCTTCGTGCCGTTCTTCGCCACCCAGGCGCTGACCAGCAAGTTCGTGCCGAACATGCTCGCGGGCCACAAGGCGGTCGGCGTATTCCTGCATGCCCTGCGCCTGCCGGACGGTTCAGGCTACAAAGTGATCCTGGAAGCGGCGCCGGAAGACATGTACAGCACCGACACCGCCACCTCCTGCGCGGCGATGAGCAAGGTGGTGGAGCGTTATGTCGGCGCCTACCCGAGCCAGTACATGTGGAGCATGAAGCGCTTCAAGAAACGCCCGCCGGGTGAGGCGCGGTGGTACTGACTCAAAGGCAACACAAACCAATGTGGGAGGGGGCTTGCCCCCGATAGCAGTGTGTCAGCCAATGCATATTTGACTGAACCTCCGCTATCGGGGGCAAGCCCCCTCCCACATTTGAGTTCCGCTCAAGCCTGGCGGTCGAGTTTTTTCAGGAACACCATCATTTCTTTCTCGGCCTGCTTGTCGCCATGGGCCTGGGCCGCTTCAATGCCCTTCCCCCAGGCCAGTCGCGCGGCAGCCTGATCGCCCAGCCCGACGTGCGCCTTCCCCAGCAACTTCCACGCCGCCGAATACTTCGGATCAAACTCGACACACTTGTGCAGATGCTCGGCGGCCTTGGCGTTGTCCTTCAGGTCCAGATAACCCTTGCCCAGCCCAAAGCGCAGCAGGGCGTTATCCACACCCTTGGCCAGCATTTTCTCCAGGGATTCGAGCATGTCGGTGTACTCCGTTTGATCAGAAAAAGCTCAACCCCACGTGGAACAGCTTCTCCACATCGCGGATATGTTTTTTATCCACCAGGAACAGGATCACATGGTCACCGGTGGCAATTACCGTGTCGTCGTGGGCAATGATCACTTCTTCATCGCGAATGATCGCACCGATGGTGGTGCCCGGCGGCAAGCCGATGTCGCGGATGGCCTTGCCGATCACCTTGCTCGACTTCGAGTCGCCATGGGCGATCGCCTCGATGGCTTCCGCCGCGCCGCGGCGCAGGGAGTGGACGCTGACGATATCGCCACGGCGCACGTGGGTAAGCAAGGTGCCGATAGTCGCCAACTGCGGGCTGATGGCGATGTCGATATCGCCGCCCTGGATCAGGTCGACATACGCCGGGTTATTGATGATGGTCATCACCTTCTTCGCCCCCAGCCGCTTGGCCAGCAGCGATGACATGATGTTGGCTTCGTCATCGTTGGTCAGGGCCAGGAAGATATCGGCGTCGGCGATGTTTTCTTCCATCAACAGGTCGCGGTCCGAGGCGCTGCCTTGCAGGACTACAGTGCTGTCGAGGGTGTCGGACAAATGCCGGCAGCGCGCCGGGCTCATCTCGATGATCTTCACTTGGTAGCGGCTTTCGATGGCCTCGGCCAAGCGTTCGCCGATCTGCCCGCCACCGGCGATGACGATGCGTTTATACGTCTCATCGAGACGGCGCATTTCGCTCATCACGGCACGAATATTGGCTTTGGCGGCGATGAAGAAGACTTCGTCGTCAGCCTCGATCACCGTGTCGCCCTGGGGCAGGATCGGCCGGTCACGCCGGAAAATCGCCGCGACGCGGGTTTCCACATTCGGCATGTGTTCGCGCAGTTGGCGCAGTTGCTGGCCGACCAACGGCCCGCCGTAATAGGCCTTCACTGCGACCAGTTGCGCTTTGCCGTCGGCGAAGTCGATCACCTGCAACGCGCCGGGAATCTCGATCAGGCGCTTGATGTAGTGGGTGACCACCTGCTCCGGGCTGATCAGCACGTCCACCGGGATCGCGTCGTTGTCGAACAGGCCGGCGCGGGTCAGGTACGCGGCTTCACGCACCCGGGCGATCTTGGTCGGGGTGTGGAATAGCGTGTGGGCGACCTGGCACGCGACCATATTGGTCTCGTCGCTGTTGGTCACGGCCACCAGCATATCGGCATCGTCGGCACCCGCCTGACGCAGCACCGTAGGAAACGACGCACGACCCTGCACGGTACGAATGTCCAGGCGGTCGCCCAGGTTGCGCAGGCGCTCGGCATCGGTGTCGACCACGGTGATGTCGTTGGCTTCGCTGGCCAAATGCTCGGCCAGCGTGCCACCGACCTGCCCTGCCCCGAGGATGATGATTTTCATCCGGTTACTCCCTTTGAACCGTTCAGCCGCGTGCGGCGGCGATCTTGATCAGTTTGGCGTAGTAGAAGCCATCGTGTCCGCCTTCCTGTGCCAGCAATTGGCGCCCGTGGGGCTGCTTGATGCCGGCTGCCGTGGCGAGGTCCAGCTCGCGCGCGCCGCTGGTACGGGCGAGGAAGGCTTCGATGACCTCGGTGTTCTCGGTGGGCAAGGTGGAACAAGTGGCGTAGAGCAGGATGCCGCCGACTTCCAGGGTCGGCCACAACGTGTCGAGCAGTTCGCCTTGCAGCACGGCCAGGGCGGCGATGTCGTCGGGTTGGCGGGTCAGCTTGATGTCCGGGTGGCGACGGATCACGCCGGTGGCGGAGCACGGCGCGTCGAGCAGGATGCGCTGGAACGGCTTGCCGTCCCACCAGGTGGCGGTGTCGCGGCCATCGGCGGCGATCAGCTCGGCGCTCAGGCCCAGGCGTGCGAGGTTTTCCCGCACGCGCACCAGGCGCTTGGCTTCCAGGTCGACGGCGACGACGCCGGCGAGGTCTTTTTCGACCTCCAGGATGTGACACGTCTTACCGCCGGGGGCGCAGCAGGCGTCCAGCACGCGCTGGCCTGGGGCCAGGTCGAGCAGGTCGGCCGCCAGTTGCGCGGCTTCATCCTGCACGCTGATCCAGCCCTCGGCGAAGCCCGGCAGGCTGCGCACGTCGGTGGCGGCTTCGAGCACGATGCCATCGGTGCTGTACACGCACGGCGCGGCCGCGATGCCCGCATCGGTCAGCAATTGCAGATAAGCATCGCGGCGGTGATGGCGACGGTTGACCCGCAGGATCATCGGCGGGTGTGCATTGTTGGCCGCGCAGATGGCTTCCCATTGCTCGGGCCAGAAGGCTTTCAGAGATTTTTGCAGCCAGCGCGGGTGAGCGGTACGCACCACCGGGTCATGTTCCAGCTCGGCCAGCAGCGCTTCGCTTTCGCGCTGGGCGCGGCGCAGCACGGCGTTGAGCAGGGCTTTGGCCCAGGGTTTTTTCAGCTTTTCGGCGCAGCCGACGGTTTCACCGATGGCGGCGTGGGCCGGCACGCGGGTGTAGAGCAATTGATAGAGGCCTACCAGCAGCAGCGCTTCCACATCGGCATCGGCCGCCTTGAACGGCTTTTGCAGCAGCTTGGCTGCCAGCGCCGACAGCCGTGGCTGCCAGCGCGCGGTGCCGAAGGCGAGGTCCTGGGTGAAGCCGCGATCACGGTCTTCGACCTTATCCAGCTGGGTCGGCAGCGAACTGTTCAGCGAAGCCTTGCCGTTGAGCACGGCGGCCAGGGCCTTGGCGGCGGCCAGACGCGGGTTCATTGGGCGGCCACCCCGAGAAGCGTGCCTACGGCAAATTTCTCACGACGGCTGTTGAACAAATCGCTGAAACTCAGCGCCTTGCCACCGGGCAATTGCAGACGCGTCAGACACAGCGCCTGTTCACCGCAGGCGACCAGCAGGCCGTCCTTGCTGGCACCGATGATTTCACCGGGGGCGCCCTTGCCGTCGGCCAGGGTGGCAGCCAAAACCTTCAAGGCTTCGCCGTTGAGGGTGCTGTGGCAGATCGGCCACGGGTTGAACGCGCGCACCAGGCGCTCCAGTTCCACGGCCGGGCGGTTCCAGTCGAGGCGTGCTTCGTCCTTGTTCAGTTTGTGCGCGTAGGTCGCCAGGCTGTCGTCCTGCACCTCGCCTTCGAGGGTGCCGGCAGCGAGCCCGGCAATCGCCTGGATCACGGCCGGCGGGCCCATCTCGGCCAAGCGATCGTGCAGGCTGCCGCCGGTGTCTTCGGCGGTGATCGGGGTGCTGACTTTCAACAGCATCGGGCCGGTATCCAGGCCCGCTTCCATACGCATCACGGTCACGCCGCTTTCGCTGTCGCCCGCTTCCACGGCGCGTTGGATCGGTGCCGCACCGCGCCAGCGTGGCAGCAGCGAGGCGTGGCTGTTGATGCAACCCAGGCGCGGGATGTCCAGGACGACTTGGGGCAGGATCAAGCCGTAGGCCACCACCACCAGCAGGTCCGGTTTCAGCGCTGCCAACTCGGCCTGGGCCTCGGCGTTGCGCAGGGTCGGCGGTTGCAGCACGGGAATGTGGTGCTCCAGCGCCAGTTGCTTGACCGGGCTCGGCATCAGTTTTTGCCCGCGACCGGCCGGGCGATCCGGCTGGGTGTACACCGCGACGATGTCATAAGGGCTGGCGAGCAGGGCCTTGAGGTGTTCGGCGGCAAATTCGGGTGTGCCGGCAAAAACAATGCGCAGTGGCTCGGTCATGGGCGTTCTCGGTTAAAAGCAGTCACAAAAGAAAAAGGCTTGCCGCAGCAAGCCTTTGGAAGAAGGGCATCAAGCTTGCTGGCGGTGCTTTTTTTCCAGCTTCTTCTTGATCCGGTCACGTTTGAGCGTGGACAGGTAATCGACAAACAGCTTGCCGTTGAGGTGGTCGCATTCGTGCTGGATACACACCGCCAGCAGGCCTTCGGCAACCTGCTCGAAGGGCTTGCCGTCGCGGTCCAGGGCCCTGATCTTCACGCGTACCGGGCGCTCGACGTTCTCGTAGAACTCCGGCACCGACAGGCAGCCTTCCTGGTATTCGCCCATTTCGTCGGTCAGCGCTTCGAACTCGGGGTTGATGAACACCCGTGGTTCGCTGCGATCTTCGGACAGGTCCATCACCACGACACGCTGATGCACGTTGACCTGGGTCGCGGCGAGGCCGATGCCCGGGGCTTCATACATTGTTTCAAACATGTCATCGACCAACTGACGAACCTTATCGTCCACTACGGCCACCGGTTTGGCGATCGTGCGCAGGCGCGAGTCGGGGAATTCGAGGATGTTCAAAATAGCCATAAGCGTAATTGCTGCACATGTGAGGTAAAGGCAAATCGGCGTAGGGATGGACCCGCACGGCCGGTGTGGAACGCTCGGAAGCCGCGAAGGCTATGGCGTTTCACGCGAACGTACATAATAAAGGAGATTCACCCCATGAGGAAATCGCTACTCGTCTTGCTGCTCTGGGCGCCGTTCGCCCAGGCCCTGCTTCCATCGCCCGGCCCGCGCCTGGATCAACCGACGCAACAGGCCATCCAGCGATTTTTGTTACACAATCGCATCCTCGATTCGCCCCTCGATCTCGATAACGCGCCCTACGTTGTCGCGGCTGAGGCCGGGCGCGTGCTGGGGGCCAATGGCGAGCGCGTGCATGCCCGCGGCGTCCTGGACCCGGCCCAGCCAAGCTATGGGATTTTCCGCCGAGGCAAGGTCTACACCGACCCCAAAACCCAGGAGTTACTGGGTATCCACGCCGACGACATCGGCACCGCGCACTGGGTGATGGCCGGCGACCTGACCACCCTTGCCGTACAACGGGTCACCCAGGAAGTGCGCCCCGGCGACCGCTTGCTGCGTGCCGAACCGCCGGTTGCGCTGGCCAGCCTGGAAGGCCCGCAGGCCGCGCCGTTTATCGAAGGGCGCATCATCGACGTGCCCAAGGGCGTGACGCAGATCGGCGTGCTGGATGCCGTGACCCTGAATAAAGGCCGCCGCGACGGCCTGGTCGACGGCCAACGGCTGAATGTGATCAAGACCGGCGCCACGGTACGCGACGCTCTCAGCGGCGCTCCGGTGAAGCTGGCCGATGAGTACGGCGGCATGCTGCTGGTGTTTCGCACCTACGAAAAACTCAGTTACGGCCTGGTCCTCAATGCCTCGCGGCCACTGGCGGTGATGGACCGTTTCGAGACGGCCCGTCAAACGCAATAAATAGGCTGCTAAATAAGTTACCAACAGAGTTATCCACAGCTTGTTCCGGTCAAGGATGATCAGATGTATCCGATAAACAGCAGTGAAATTTCCCCGGCAGAACTGGAAGCCCGGCTACGCTTGCACAGGCTGCCGGAACTGGGCCCGAAGCGTTTTCGCCGGTTGATCGACGCGTTCGGCTGCGCCTCGAAGGCGCTCAGCGCGCCGGCCAGCGCTTGGCGTTCGCTCGGCTTGCCCGCCGTCAGCGCCGAGGCCCGGCGTAGCCATGAAGTCCGCGAGGGCGCGAGTGTCGCATTGGCCTGGCTGGCGCGTCCGGCCCAGCATTTGCTGATGTGGGACCAGCCTGAGTACCCCGCACTGCTGGCCCAGATCGATGACGCACCGCCGTTGTTATTCGTCGCCGGCGACCCTGCGATCCTGGAAAAACCCCAGTTGGCCATAGTCGGCAGCCGCCGCGCATCGCGCCCCGGCATGGACACCGCCGCCGCCTTTTCCCGCAGCCTGGCGAGTGCCGGTTTCGTCATCACCAGCGGCCTGGCCCTGGGCATTGACGGCGCGGCGCATCAAGCGGCCCTGGAGGTCGGCGGGCAGACCATCGGCGTACTCGGCACCGGCCTGGAAAAGTTTTATCCACAGCGCCACCGACGCCTCGCGGCCGCGATGATTGCCCAGGGCAGCGCGGTGGTTTCCGAGTTTCCGCTGGACGCCGCGCCCCAGGCCGGCAATTTCCCCCGGCGCAACCGCATCATCAGTGGTCTGTCGCTGGGCGTGCTGGTGGTGGAAGCCGGCATCGCCAGCGGTTCGCTGATCACCGCGCGGCTCGCCGCCGAGCAAGGGCGCGAGGTGTATGCGATTCCCGGCTCGATCCATCATCCTGCGGCCAAGGGTTGTCATCAGCTGATCCGCGACGGCGCGGTGTTGGTGGAAACCATCGAGCACATTCTTGAAGGCTTGCGCGGCTGGCAGGCGCTGTCGCGTCCGGTGCCGCTGCCGGCGACTCATCCACTGGTCGCACTGCTGCATGCGGCGCCCCACACCAGCGAAGCCCTGGCGATTGCCAGCGGGCGGCCGTTGTCCCAGGTGCTGGCGAGCCTCACCGAGTTGGAGCTGGAAGGCCAGGTGATCTGCGAAAGCGGGCGTTGGCTCGCGCGCTGCTAGGTTTTGCAGGGAAGATCGGTAAACTGCGCAGAGCTTTAGTCCGGAGAGTGAGTAATGGTCAACAGGTGGCGTGTGCTGGAAGCCGCACGAGAAATTCGCGCAGGCGCGGTGATTGCCTATCCGACCGAGGCGGTCTGGGGCCTGGGCTGTGACCCGTGGAACGAAGCGGCGGTGGACCGGCTGCTGGCGATCAAGAACCGCTCGGTGGATAAGGGCCTGATCCTGGTCGCGGATACTATCCGCCAGTTCGATTTTCTCTTCGAAGACTTCCCGCAGGATTGGATCGACCGCATGGCCAGTACCTGGCCGGGGCCGAACACCTGGCTGGTGCCTCATCAGGACCTGTTGCCGGAATGGGTCACGGGGGAGCACGACACCGTGGCGCTGCGGGTCAGCGACCATCCGCTGGTGCGTGACTTGTGCTCATTGGTCGGGCCATTGATTTCCACCTCGGCCAACCCCCAGGGCCGCCCGGCCGCCCGCACGCGGATTCGCGTCGAGCAGTACTTCCGTGGCCAGGTCGATCTGGTGTTGGGTGGCGCCCTCGGTGGGCGCAAGAACCCGAGCCTGATTCGCGATCTGGTGACGGGTGAGGTTGTGCGGCCGTCCTGAGACCGTGGCGTGGCTATCGCGGGCAAGCCCGGCTCCCACATTCGATCGGTTCCGTCATGACAACACGGTCAAATGTAGGAGCCGGGCTTGCCCGCGATGGCGCCCCTAGCCACGCCAGAAACCCCAAGCCTTACGGCAACAGAATGGTCGACCCGGTCGTGCGCCGCGCCGACAGCTCGGTCTGCGCCTTGGCCGCTTCCGCCAGCGAGAAGCGCTGGTTGATATCGATGCGTACCTTGCCGCTCTGGATCATCGAGAACAGATCATCGGCCATGGCCTGCAAGTCCTTGGGGTTGCTGGCGTAGGTCGCCAGGGTCGGCCGGGTGACGTACAGCGAGCCCTTGGCCGCCAGAATCCCCAGGTTCACCCCGTCCACCGCGCCCGAGGCGTTACCGAAACTCACCACCAACCCCCGGGGCGCCGCGCAGTCCAGCGAGGTCAGCCAGGTGTCCTTGCCGACGCCGTCGTACACCACCGGGCATTTCTTGCCGTCGGTCAATTCCAGCACGCGCTGTGCGACGTTTTCCTTGCTGTAGTCGATGGTTGCCCAGGCGCCGTGGGATTTGGCCACGGCGGCTTTTTCCGGCGAACTGACCGTGCCGATCAGCTTCACGCCCAGGGCCTTGGCCCACTGGCAGGCCAGGGAGCCCACGCCACCGGCTGCGGCGTGGAACAGGATGGTTTCGCCGCCCTTCAACTCATAGGTCTGGCGCAGCAGGTATTGCACGGTCAGGCCCTTGAGCATCGCGCCGGCGGCTTGTTCGAAGCTGATGTCGTCCGGCAGGTGAACCAGGTTGGCTGCGGGCAACACGTGCAGTTCGCTGTAGGCACCCAATGGCCCACTGCCGTAGGCCACGCGGTCGCCGACCTTGAATTGGCTGACCTCGCTGCCCACGGCGTCGACCACACCGGCACCTTCGGCGCCCAGGCCCGACGGCAAGGCCGGCGGCGCGTATAAGCCACTGCGGAAGTAGGTGTCGATGAAGTTCAGGCCAATGGCCGCGTTGCGCACGCGAACTTGCTGTGGGCCAGGTTCTGCTGGCGTGTAGTCCACGTACTCAAGCACCTCAGGGCCACCATGGACGCTGAACTGGATACGTTTGGCCATCTGCACTTCTCCTGGGTTCGAATTCGGGTAGCCCCCTATCGGACTCCTAAGCTTGATCTTCGTCAACTGCGACGGAGTTGAGTGCGGTGGTATCCTGTGCGCCCATTTGCCGCCGACGCCCAATGGCCTCGCGTAGCTTTGCCCGATTCAAGGTGATGCCATGACTACCCGCACCGAGGCTGTTAAAGCCTATCTGCTTGATCTGCAAGACCGTATTTGCAGCGCCCTGGAAACCTTCGAGACGGACACTCGCTTTATCGAAGACGCCTGGACCCGGCCAGCCGGTGGCGGCGGTCGCACCCGTGTGATTGAAAACGGTACGGTGATCGAAAAAGGCGGCGTCAACTTTTCCCACGTGTTTGGCAGCGGCCTGCCGCCGTCCGCCAGCGCGCATCGCCCCGAGCTGGCCGGGCGCGGGTTTGAAGCGCTGGGGGTGTCGCTGGTGATTCACCCGCACAACCCGCATGTACCGACTTCCCACGCCAACGTGCGCTTTTTCATCGCTGAAAAAGAAGGTGAAGAGCCGGTGTGGTGGTTCGGCGGCGGCTTCGACCTCACGCCCTATTACGCCAACGAAGAAGACTGCATCCACTGGCACCGCGTGGCCGAACAGGCCTGTGCGCCGTTCGGCGCCGACGTTTATGCGCGCTACAAGGCCTGGTGCGACACCTACTTCTACATCAAGCATCGCAACGAACCGCGCGGCATCGGCGGCCTGTTCTTCGATGACTTGAACGAGTGGGACTTCGACACCTGCTTCGCCTTCATCCGTGCCATCGGCGATGCGTACATCGACGCCTACCTGCCGATCGTGCAGCGCCGCAAGGCCCAGGCCTATACCGAACAGCAGCGCGAATTCCAGGAATTCCGCCGTGGTCGCTACGTTGAATTCAACCTGGTCTACGACCGTGGCACCTTGTTCGGCCTGCAGTCGGGCGGGCGTACCGAGTCGATCCTGATGTCGCTGCCGCCCCAGGTGCGCTGGAGCTACGACTGGAAAGCCGAGGCCGGCAGCGAAGAAGCGCGCCTCACCGACTACTTCCTGCAAGACCGCGACTGGCTCGGCGTGGCTGCGCCCAAGGCGGCGGTCTGATGGACCGTTATGTGGTGTTCGGCAACCCCATCGGCCACAGCAAGTCGCCGTTGATCCACCGCATGTTCGCCGAGCAGACCGGCGAGCAACTGGACTACAGCGCTCTGCTTGCGCCGCTCGAGGATTTCATCGGGTTTGCCCGTGAGTTTTTTCAACAAGGCCGTGGCGCCAACGTCACGGTGCCGTTCAAGGAAGACGCCTACCGCCTGGCCGACACCCTCACCGCACGCGCCGAGCGCGCCGGGGCGGTGAACACCCTGAGCAAGCTGGCCGATGGCAGCCTGCTGGGCGATAACACCGACGGCGCCGGCCTGGTGCGCGACCTGACGGTGAATGCCGGGCTGCACCTGCAAGGGCAACGCATCCTGTTGCTCGGCGCTGGCGGCGCAGTGCGCGGGGCGTTGGAGCCGTTGCTGGCCGAGCGGCCGGCGTCGCTGATCATCGCCAACCGCACCGTGGAAAAAGCCGAAATGCTCGCCGAGTTGTTCGACGATTTGGGCCCGGTGTCTGCCAGTGGTTTCGACTGGCTGTGTGAGCCGGTGGACGTGATCATCAATGCCACTTCCGCCAGCCTGTCAGGCGATGTACCGCCGATTGCGGGCAGCTTGATCGCGCCGGGCAAAACGTTTTGCTACGACATGATGTATGCCAAGGAACCGACCGCATTCTGCCGCTGGGCCACGGAACACGGCGCGGCGGTGGCGATGGATGGCCTCGGCATGCTGGTGGAGCAGGCGGCGGAAGCGTTCTTCCTGTGGCGCGGCGTGCGTCCGGATTCGGCGCCGGTGTTGGCTGAACTGCGCCGCCAATTGGCTTGAAGCAACTCGAAAGGTGGGAGGAGCAAGCCCCCTCCCACCTGTTTGACCGCATTCAGTCTTCGAAATGGATGGGGCAATTGTCGGCGCCTTCCAGCTTTTTCAACTCCTCGACGACCTGCGGCCTGGCCCGGCGCAAGGTCAAGCTACGGCCCATCGCCCTTAATCGCCGCGCTTCCTGGTGCAGCATCTCCACCCCGGAATAGTCGATAAAGTTGATCTGCTGCGCTTCGATTACCACCCGCTCACTCTGCAGGCTTTGCAGGCGAACCTGCAGGTAATGGCTGGCGCCGAAAAAGATCGAGCCACCGACCCGCAACACCTCTTCCTCGCCGTCGCGCCATTGCTGAACCCGCGGCTGCGAGGTGCGCTTGAGGTAGAAAAACAGCGAGGCCAGCACTCCGGCGTAAATCGCGGTTTGCAGCTCCAGCAGCAACGTGGCGATGCAGGTCAGGCTCATCACCACAAACTCGGCGCGACTGACCCGGAACAACGCGCGAATGCCCCGATGATCCACCAGGCCCCAACTGATCAGCAGGATGCTCGCGGCCATGCTCGGGATCGGTATATGTGCGATCAGCGCAGCACCAAACAGTGCGAACAACGCCACCCACAGGGCGGAAAACACCCCCGCCAGCGGCGAGCAGGCGCCTGCTTCATAGCTGAGGCCGGAGCGCGTGAAGGAACCGGCCGACAGGTAGCCGGAGAAAAATCCGCCGACGATATTGGACAAACCCTGCGCTCGAACTTCCTGGTTGGCGTCGAGCAATTGCTGCGAGCGCGCCGCCAGCGAGCGCGCGATCGACAGGCTGGTCACCAGCCCGAGCATGCCCACCGCCACGGCGCTGGGCAGCAGGCGCAAGAGCATGTCCAGGTCCAGCGGCAACGGGCTGAATGGCGGCAGCTTGCCGATAAACGCACTGACCAGCGCCACCTGCCCGAATATCGCCGGCCACAGCCAGGCGGCCAGGCTGCCCAGCGCCAGCGTGATCAACAGCGTCGGCCAGCGCGGCAGCAGGTACTTGAGCAGCGCGCCCGCCAGCAAGGTGCCGAGCCCCAGGGCGAGTGAGGCGTGGTCCCACTCGCCGCCGTGCTCGATCAGTGCCATCAGACTGTTGATCGCCGTGGCCTGGCTCGGCAAATCCAGGCCCAACAGGTTGGGCAGTTGGCCGAGGGCAATCACCACGGCGGCGCCGAGGGTGAACCCCAGCACCACCGAATGGGAGATGAAATTCACCAGCGCGCCGAAGCGCAGCAGGCCGAGCAACCACTGGAACACTCCGGCGAGGAAGGTCAGCAGCAGGATCAAGGTGATGTAGTCCTGTGAACCCGGCACGGCCAGGGGGCTGACGCTGGCGTAGAGCACGATGGATATCGCTGCCGTGGGGCCGCAGATCAGGTGCCAGGACGAACCCCAGAGGCACGCGATCAGCACCGGGATGATCGCGGCGTACAGGCCGTATTCCGGTGGGAGACCGGCGATGAGCGCGTAGGCAATCGACTGCGGCAAGGCCAGCACTGCGCCGCTGAGGCCGACGATCGCGTCCCGGCCGACGCTGGCGCGGGTTTGGCGCGGCAGCCAACTGAGGAAGGGGAAGAGTGTGTGGCGGTTGGGCCGGGGCATCGCAAACTCGGATTGAAAGGTTTGGCTCAGGGTATCAGTACACACCGGCTTTTTGTGGGAGGGGGCTTGCCCCCGATAGCGGACTGACAGTCAATGATGTAGTGACTGATCCGCCGCTATCGGGAGCAAGCTCCCTCCCACATTTGGATAGTGGTGGGCTTTAGAGCTTGGCTTTTACGGCCGCCAATGCATCCTGGCCGTCCACGGTTTTCACGCCGTCGAGCCACTGCACCAGTACCGCAGGGTTGGCCTTGATCCACGCCTTCGCCGCATCTGCGTTGCTGACCTTGTTGTTGACCACCGCGGCCATGATGCTGTTCTCCATCGCCTGGGTGAAACTCAGGTTGGTCAGCAGTTTTCCTACGTTCGGGCAGGCTTGTGCATAACCCTTGCGCGTCAGGGTATACACGCTGCCGGTGTCGCCGAAGTACTTCTCGCCGCCCTTGAGGTAGTGCATTTTCAACTGCACGTTCATCGGGTGCGGGGTCCAGCCGAGGAAGGTGATGAAGCGCTGTTTCTTCACCGCCCGTGAGACTTCGGCGAGCATCGCCTGTTCGCTGGACTCGATCAGCTTCCATTGGCCCAGGTCGAAGTCGTTCTTCTTGATGATCTCCTGCAGCGAGAGGTTTGCCGGCGCGCCGGAGCCGATGCCGTAGATCTTCTTGTCGAACTTGTCGGCGAATGAGTTGAGGTCGGCAAAGTCATGCACCCCGGCGTCCCACACATAGTCCGGCACAGCCAGGGTGAATTCGGTGCCGTCGAGGTTTTTCGCCAACTGCACCACATCGCCGTTGGCCACGAATTTGTCGTAGAAACCTTGCTGCGCCGGCATCCAGTTACCCAGGAACACATCCACCTGGCCGTCCTTGAGCCCGCCGAAGGTGATCGGCACCGCCAGGGTGTCGACCTTGGGCTTGTAACCCATGCCCGTCAGCAGAAAACCGGCGACGGCATTGGTGGCGGCAATATCACTCCAGCCAGGATCGGCCATCCTCACCGTCTCACAACCGGCGTCCGCGTACACGGTGGCGCTGCTCAACGCCGCCATGCCCATTACGCCCAGCACCACAGTCAATTTTTGCATGGCCTTCCCTCTGTTTTATTGGTTTTGGCAGGGTTGTGGATAACGTGCCTTGCGCTCCAGGTCGTCGAGGTCGATATGGTTGCGCATGTATTGCTGACTGGCGTCCACCAGCGGCTGGTGATCCCAGCTCTTCAGCTTGCCCTGGGTCAGCGCCTGGTAGACCAGGCGGCGACGGCGTTGACTGGCGAGCACCTGCTGGTGGATCGCCGGGATGTCCCATTTGGCCCGCGCCTCAAGCAGAAAGGCGGCAAACAGCGCCCGATGCTGCGGCGATTGGCTGAGTTCTTCCTGTTCGCGCGGGTCGTTGTGTATGTCGAACAGTAGGCAGGGGTCGTCTTCGCTGTAGATGAATTTGTAGGCGCCACGGCGAATCATCATCAGCGGGCTGAGGGTGCCTTCGGCCATGTATTCGCCGAATACTTCGTCGTGCCCGCCCTGCCCTTGCAGGTGCTGGACCAGCGAGCGGCCGTCCATGGGCAAGTGCGGTTCGAGTTCGCCGCCGGCCAGTTCCACCAGGGTCGGCAACAGGTCGGCGGTGGAGACCGCCTGGGTCACACGGCACGCCGCGAACTGCCCCGGCGCGCTGATCAGCAGCGGCACGCGGGCGGCCATTTCGAACCAGTGCATTTTGTACCAGAGGCCGCGCTCGCCGAGCATGTCGCCATGGTCGCCGGAGAAAACGATCAGGGTGTCGTCGGCCAGGCCGGTGTCTTCCAGGGTCTGCAGCAGCTTGCCGACATTGCTGTCGATGTAACTGCAGGCGCCGAAGTAGGCGCGGCGCGCATCGCGGATCTTGTCCACTGGCAGCGGCTTGTCCCACAGGTCGTAGACCTTGAGCAGGCGCTGGGAGTGCGGGTCGAGATCGCCCTGGGCCGGGGTTGTGGGCAACGGGATGTCGCTGTCGTCGTACAGATCCCAGAACGATTTGGGAATGGTGTACGGGTCGTGGGGATGGGTCATCGACACGGTGAGGCAGAACGGCTGGTCGCCGCCCTCGCGAATGTGGTCGAACAGGTACTGCTGGGCCTTGAACACCACCTCTTCGTCGAAATCCAGTTGGTTGGTCCGCACGCACGGCCCGGCTTGCAGCACCGAGGACATGTTGTGGTACCAGGTGGGGCGCACGTCCGGCTCATCCCAGTTCACCGCCCAGCCATAGTCGGCGGGGTAGATGTCGCTGGTCAGGCGCTCTTCGTAACCGTGCAACTGGTCTGGCCCGCAGAAATGCATCTTGCCCGACAGCGCGGTGCGGTAGCCAAGACGACGCAGGTAGTGGGCATACGTCGGCACATCGGCGGGGAAATCTGCCGCGTTGTCGTAGGCGCCGATCTTGCTCGGCAACTGGCCGCTGACCAGGGTAAAGCGCGACGGCGCACACAGCGGGCTGTTGCAGTAGGCGGCGTCGAACACCACGCCTTGTGCGGCGAGGCGACTGAGGTTCGGCAACTTGATCGGGGAAGGTCCGTAGAACGGCAGCATCGGCGCGGCCATTTGATCGGCCATGATGAAAAGAATGTTCTTGCGCTTCATGGGTCTTCGGCATTCCATAGGCGGTGTTTATGCGAATGAGCATGCAGCCCATGGAAAATGGGGTAAAGCCCATGAAAGGCAATGTCTAGGATAAGTACAGCTTATGTATAAAGCCTTCGGCGACGTATCCCTCGATCTGCTCCGGGCGTTCGAAGCGGCGGCGCGCCACCGCAGTTTTACCGCTGCGGCGATGGAGCTGGGCACCACCCAGCCGGCCATCAGCCAGCAGATCAAGCGCCTCGAAGAGCAATTGGCGATCCGCCTGTTTGATCGCATCTACCGTGGCATCGAGCTGACCGACGCCGGCGCGCTGCTGTTCGAACATGTCCAGGGCGGTTTGCAGACCATCAACCAGGGCCTGAGCGCGATCACCCAGCAGGACCAGCACGAAGTGCTGCAAGTGGCCACCGACTTCGCCTTCGCCGCCTACTGGCTGATGCCGCGCCTGCATCGCTTCCATGCGGCCAACCCCCAGGTCGACGTCAGCCTGGTGACCAGCGAGCGCAATCACGCCACGTTGCGCAGCGATATCGACGTGGCGGTGCTGTTTGGCGACGGCCGTTTCAAGCAGGGCGACAGCCTGTGGCTGTTCAATGAGGAAGTGTTCCCGGTGTGCAGTCCGCAATGGCTCAAGGACCAGGCCACGCCGCTGACCGTGCAGACCTTGCCCGACTGCCCCTTGCTGCACCTGCGCCAGGAACACACCAGCCAGTGGTTCGACTGGAGCGGCGTGTTCCGCGAACTGGGCATTACCAGCACGCCGACCCCCGGCCAACTGCGCTTCGATAACTACACCCTGTTGATCCAGGCCGCGATTGCCGGCCAGGGCGTGGCCATCGGCTGGCGCCACTTGGTGGACAACCTGCTGGAACAGAAGTGGCTGTGCCGGCCGATCAGCGACACGGTGATCTCACGCTTCGGCTACTACGTGGTGCAGCCGCAGCGCAAACGGCGGGGGCAGTTGGTCGAGCGGTTCGTCGACTGGCTGGTGGCGGAGCAGGCGCGCAGCGCACAGTCGCTGACCGGGCTGGCCCTGCCGTCGATTGCGGTCTAGGGGGGCGATGACCTGAAGGACCACACCGAGTACGCGATCTGGATGGGTGCGATACGCGAACTGAATCTGTCGGCTTTTTAACCTCTCTTATCAGATAAAGCCTGGCCGTTCCCGCAGTAAAAGGCGGAGTGGTTGTAGGATTTATCTCGATTTATTCCAATATATGGGATTGATATTTATATATTGAGATATCGCCGAGCATAGGTTTATATTTGCCCATCTGCTTTTTTCAGCACCCACTCATTTCAGGTGAAGCGATGCCGGCGCAATTGATCGCGCTCGATTGGGGAACCAGTTCCCTTCGTGCTTATAAACTCGGCCCCGCAGGCGTGGTGCTGGAACAACGTGCGTTGGCGTCGGGGATCATGCACCTGCCCAGCCAGCCCCGGGAGATTGCCGGCGTTTGCTGCAGCGATGGCTTCGAGTTGGCATTCGACGCGGCCTGTGGCGATTGGCTCGACGCGCAACCGGGCTTGCCGGTGATCGCCTGCGGCATGGTCGGCAGCGCCCAGGGCTGGAGCGAAGCGGCCTACCGCAACACCCCGGTCGACGTCGCCAGCCTCGGCCAAGCGTTGCACCGCGTGCGCAGTGTGCGCGGCGTCGATGTGCATATCGTGCCCGGCGTGATCGAGCAGGTCGGCTTGCCCAACGTGATGCGCGGCGAAGAAACCCAGGTACTCGGCGTGCTGCAAGGCCTCGGCACCGAGGTCTTGATCGGCCTGCCCGGCAGCCATTCCAAATGGGTCGAGGTGGTCGATGGCTGTATCACCCATTTCGACACCTTCATGACCGGCGAACTGTTCGCGGTGCTGAGCAAGCACAGCCTGCTCGGGCGCACCCAACAACCCGCCGAACACTTCCAGGCGGCGGCTTTCGACCGCGGCGTGCGCGTGGCGCTGTCGGCAGACGGCCAGCGCGGCGTGCTGTCGACGCTGTTCAGCGCACGCACCCTGGGCTTGACCGGCGAACTCGCCCCGGACCAGCAGCCCGACTACCTCTCCGGCCTGTTGATCGGCCATGAACTCGCCGGCTTGCCCGGTGCCGCCAAACATAAGCCGATCATCCTGGTCGGCGCCGCACCGCTCTGTACACGTTACCAGCGTGCCCTCGGCCTCTGCGGCTTCGCCCACGTCAGCCTGGCGCAAGAGGCCAGCGAACGCGGTCTCTGGCAGTTGGCCCTGGCCGCCGGGCTCATTCAACCAGCAATGGAGGCCTGACATGCTCAAGCAAGCACTCACGCAAAACGGTTTGATCGCGATCCTGCGCGGCGTGCGCCCGGACGAAGCCGAGGCGATTGGCCAGGTGCTGTACCGCGCCGGTTTTCGCGTGATCGAAGTCCCGCTCAATTCGCCGGACCCTTACACCAGCATCCGCACCCTGCGTGACAGCCTGCCCGCCGATTGCCTGATCGGCGCCGGCACGGTGTTGACGCCGGCGCAGGTCGAGCAGGTCAAGGCCGCCGGTGGCCAGGTGATCGTGATGCCCCACAGCGACGCCAAGGTCTTGCGTGCCGCGAAAGCCGCCGGCCTGTACCTGTCGCCAGGTGTAGCCACCCCGACCGAGGCGTTCGCCGCGCTGGCCGAAGGCGCCGACGTATTGAAACTGTTCCCCGCCGAGCAAATGGGCCCGGCGGTGATCAAGGCGTGGCTGGCGGTATTGCCGGCGGGCACGCTGTTGCTGCCGGTCGGCGGCGTGAGCCCGGCCAACATGCAGGTGTATTTCGACGCCGGCGCCAGGGGCTTCGGCCTGGGGTCCGGATTGTTCAAGCCGGGCATGTCCGTGGCCGAGGTGGCGAGCAGTGCCCAGGCGTATGTCGCGGCCTGGAATGCCCTGAACTGATCGCAAGCTTGGCGCCTTGGGCGCTGCATCGACAAGAGAGATAAGAAGATGAAAATCACCAAACTGACTACCTTCATCGTCCCACCGCGCTGGTGCTTCCTCAAAGTGGAGACCGACCAGGGCGTCACCGGCTGGGGCGAACCCGTGGTCGAAGGCCGCGCCCACACGGTGGCGGCTGCGGTCGAGGAACTGTCCGACTACCTGATCGGCAAAGACCCACGCAATATCGAAGACATCTGGACCGTGCTCTATCGCGGCGGTTTCTATCGCGGCGGCGCCGTGCACATGAGCGCGCTGGCCGGCATCGACCAGGCGCTGTGGGACATCAAGGGCAAGGCCCTGGGCGTGTCGGTCAGCGACCTGCTGGGCGGCCAGGTGCGTGACAAGATTCGCGTGTATTCGTGGATCGGCGGCGATCGCCCCGCCGACACCGCCCGCGCCGCCAAAGAGGCCGTGGCCCGTGGCTTCACTGCGGTGAAAATGAACGGCACGGAAGAATTGCAGTTCGTCGACAGCTTCGAAAAAGTCGACCTGGCGCTGGCCAACGTTGCCGCCGTGCGCGATGCCGTCGGCCCCAACGTGGGCATCGGCGTCGACTTCCATGGCCGCGTACACAAGCCCATGGCCAAGGTGCTGATGAAAGAGCTGGACCCCTACAAACTGATGTTCATCGAAGAGCCGGTACTCAGCGAAAACTACGAAGCGCTGAAGGAACTCGCACCGCTGACCAGCACCCCGATTGCCCTGGGCGAGCGCCTGTTCTCGCGCTGGGACTTCAAGCGCGTGCTCAGCGAAGGCTACGTCGACATCATCCAGCCGGACGCTTCCCACGCTGGCGGTATCACCGAAACCCGCAAGATCGCCAACATGGCCGAAGCCTACGACGTGGCCCTGGCGCTGCACTGCCCGCTGGGCCCGATCGCGCTGGCCGCCTGCCTGCAGCTGGACGCGGTCTGCTACAACGCGTTTATCCAGGAGCAAAGCCTGGGCATTCACTACAACGAGAGCAACGACCTGCTCGACTACGTGCGCGACCCGGGCGTGTTCGACTATGACCAGGGCTTCGTGAAGATCCCCAACGGGCCGGGCCTGGGCATCGAGATCAACGAGGAATACGTGATCGAACGCGCGGCCATCGGCCATCGCTGGCGCAACCCGATCTGGCGCCATGCCGACGGCAGTTTTGCCGAGTGGTGATGTCTGCCTGAAAAAATGTGGCAAAAAATGTGGGAGGGGGCTTGCCCCCGATAGCTGAGTGTCAGTCGACATCTTCGGCGGCTGGTTCACCGCTATCGGGGGCAAGCCCCCTCCCACATTTGAGCCGGTTTGGTCAGTAAGTCCGTCCTCAATAAACATAAGAAGAGACAACCCCATGCACCCTGAATCCCTCACCGGGCAGGCTTCTTTAGTCACGCCTAGCAGAAAGCGCTACTTCATCATGGTGCTGCTGTTTATCACCGTGGTGATCAACTACCTCGACCGCAGCAACCTGTCGATCGCGGCCCCGGCCCTGACCAGTGACCTGGGCATCGACCCGGTGCATGTCGGGCTGATTTTCTCGGCGTTCGGCTGGACCTACGCCGCCATGCAAATCCCCGGTGGCTGGCTGGTCGACCGGGTGCCGCCGCGCATCCTCTACACCGTGGCCCTGCTGCTGTGGTCCATCGCCACTGTGATGCTCGGCTTTGCGGCCAGCTTCATCGCGCTGTTTGTCCTGCGCATGGCGGTGGGCGCCCTGGAAGCGCCGGCCTATCCGATCAACAGCCGCGTGGTCACCACATGGTTCCCCGAGCGTGAGCGCGCCACGGCGATTGGCTTCTACACCTCCGGGCAGTTCGTCGGGCTGGCGTTTCTCACCCCGGTGCTGGCCTGGTTGCAGCACCACTATGGCTGGCACATGGTGTTTGTCACCACCGGCGGTGTCGGCATCCTCTGGGCGCTGATCTGGTACGCGGTGTACCGCGAGCCGAAGGACTTCAAAGGCGCCAACGCCGCTGAAATCGAACTGATCCGTGCCGGCGGCGGGCTGGTGGACATGCAGGCGCAAACCACCAAGGCACCGTTCAGTTGGGTCGACCTGGGCATCGTGCTGAGCAAGCGCAAACTCTGGGGCATCTACCTGGGGCAGTTCTGCCTGAACTCCACGCTGTGGTTCTTCCTGACATGGTTCCCGACCTATCTGGTGAAATATCGCGGGATGGACTTCATCAAATCCGGCCTGCTCGCTTCCCTGCCCTTCCTCGCGGCGTTTGTCGGCGTGCTGTGCTCCGGGATTTTTTCCGACTGGTTGATTCGCCGTGGCGCGTCGGTGGGTTTTGCGCGCAAGTTGCCGATCATTGGCGGGCTGTTGATTTCCACCGCGATCATTGGCGCCAACTACGTGGATTCGACGGCCTGGGTGATTGCGTTCCTGGCGGTGGCGTTCTTCGGCAATGGCCTGGCGTCGATCACCTGGTCGCTGGTGTCGACCTTGGCACCCGCTCGCTTGCTCGGCTTGACCGGTGGCGTGTTCAACTTCATCGGCAACCTGGCGGCGATTGCCACGCCGATCGTGATTGGCTTCCTGGCCAGCGGCGATTCGTTCGCACCGGCGATCACCTATATCGCAGTGCTGGCGTTGCTCGGGGCGCTTTCCTACATCTTGTTGGTGGGCAAGGTCGAACGGATCGAGTTGTAAAAAAACGGGCGACCTTGGGGTCGCCCGTTTTTATTTGCGGCTTACGGCACCGACATTTCGTTGTGGAATATATTCAGCGGGTCCCAGCGCTGCTTGGTACGCCGCAGGCGGCTTTCGATGATCAGGTCGGGGAAGAAAACCGTGTACCACTGGGGGTTCTTGGCGTTCGCCGGGTTGCCGCCGAGGTGCGTCATGTCGAGGTCGGGGTAATTGATGTAGCAGCCCTCGAACTCCGCGTTGAGCGGCACGCCTTGATCGTTGGCGAAGGCGTTGAAAAACAGCCCCTGAATCCAATCGGCATGTGCCTTGTCGGTGGCGGCGCTGGCATCGCGCCAATAACACTGCGGTTGCCACTTGAGGAAAGAGCCGCGCTGGGCCGCGGACGATTCGCGCCGCACTGCCGGATCTGGCTGGTTGATGCGCCCGCCGAACGACTGGATCTGTATGAGACTTTGGGTCAACACGTTCGCCGGGTCGGGCCAGGTCAGCGTGGTCCAGATCGCGGATAACACCTGCGGCGTGAAAATGCCTTTCTGATAGGCCGACTTATAGCGGCCGCGCTGGTTGTCGCCGGAGCCGTTGAGGGTTTGCTGGCACGGCAGCCAGTCGAGACGGCGCACGACGGCCTGCGCCGTGCTCAAGGAGTTGATGACACGCCCGGTGGGGTTGCTTCGCGGCAGGTGGATCACGTGAAACGGTGTCACCGATTCGCTGGCGGCAATGCCGATGGCGTCCAGCATCGTCGTGACAAAATCGTCGAAGGGCGCCTGATCGTTCAACTCGCCGTCTTTGTCCACGTAGTGAATGCCCAGCGTGACGTTGCCGGTGTGCTGGTGGCGCATTTCCAGCTTGGTCGCCAGGCCCCAGGTGTCCGGGTCGGCCTGATGTTGGGCGAACCAGGCTTGATAGGCCACCAGCAATCGGTCGAGCGCCGGTTTGGTCAGCATCGCCCAGTCCCATTCCAGTACCAGCCAAAGCACCTCCTTGGGGGCGTCCGGCAGGTCCTTGAAGTAATAACTGGTGATGATCCCGAATTGCCCGCCGCCGGCACCGCAGCACGCGGCAAACAGGTCCAGTTCGTCCGGGTCGGTGCTCTCCCGGCAGACATGACGCGCTGTCAGGCCGTTGCCCTGGGCGTTGGGCACCAGAATATCGACACCGGACAGCCAGTCGCACACCAGGCCGTGTTTGCGCGAGAGCAGGCCGTAGCCGCCACCGCAGATGTGCCCGCCCAGGCCCACCGAATAACACGAACCCCCGGGCAGGGTCTTGTTGGCCAACGTGTACAGTGCGACGTAGGCGTCCCAGTTCTGCCCGCCGGCTTCCAGGCGAAAGCGGTAGCGATAGGGCAAGGTCGGCATCAACTGGGAGTGCAGTTGGCCGTCGGCGTCGTAGTCCAGTTGCTTCATTTGCCCGATATCCAGAATCGCCAATACCTCATTGGGGTTGTCGGGCATCTTGTTGGCGACGAAACCTTCGTAACAGTGGCCGCCGCTGCGCACGGTAATCCGGCCATTGGCAACGGCCAGGGCTTGCGCCGCGGCGTCGATGATGTCCTGGGGGCTGTAACAGAGGTAAATCAGGTTGGCGCCGTTGGGCGAGGATTGGCCCTGCACGTTGCCCAACGGCCAGCGCAGGTTGAAGCCTTTTTGCAAGGTGGCGTGACGGCGGTCCGATTCGGTGATGAGATCAAATGCCATGATGTACTCCATAGAGCCAAGAATGACTTCTGATGCGGCTAACTTAACGACCGGGAGCGCAAGAAATACCGGGGCTTGCTGAGGTGGTTAGACGGCAATAGGCATGAAGTGCGTTAAGGGGGAACGAACGGTTCGCCCCTTAAGCCTAGCGGAAGAAATCGCGGAACCGTGGCGTCAGTTCAACACGCCTTCCAGAATCTCATAGACGATGCCGGTGCCCACTGCGATCAGCACCACGTCCGGGCCCGAACGGCGCCATTCGTAACCCTCGTAGTACGGCAGGCGTGCCAGGGCACACATACAAAAAAAGGGATTGCGAACACGGTTCGAAATCCCTTGGTCTTGTTGTTTAGGCCACGGTGTTGCCGGTTGATTCCTGTGTATCAGGAACTTTACCTAGCGCATACGAGGCGCTTACTTACGTGCGTTACGGACACCTTCCGACAGCGCCGCGCACAGGCTCAGCACGCCGTCGATGGCTTGCTGGTCGTTGCTGGCGTTGGCGATGTGATCGATCAGCGCCGAACCCACCACCACACCATCGGCCAAGCGCGCGATGGCGGCCGCTTGTTCCGGCGTGCGGATACCGAAACCGATGCTGATCGGCAGGTCGGTATGGCGACGCAGGCGGGCCACGGCTTCTTCGACGTGTTCCAGGGTGGCGGCACCGGCACCGGTCACACCGGCTACCGACACGTAGTACACAAAGCCCGAGCTGCCATTGAGCACGGTCGGCAGGCGCACGTCGTCGGTGGTCGGCGTGGTCAGGCGGATAAAGTCGATGCCTGCCGCCTGGGCCGGGTCGCACAGCTCGCCGTTATGTTCGGGCGGCAGGTCGACCACGATCAGGCCGTCGACGCCGGCTTGCTTGGCGTCGGCAATAAAGGCCGGCACGCCGTATTTGTGGATCGGGTTGAAGTAACCCATCAGCACCAGCGGGGTGTCGCTGTTGTCCTTGCGGAACTCGCGCACCATCTGCAGGGTTTTCGCCAGGTTCTGCTTGGCGCTCAGCGCGCGGATGTTGGCCAGTTGAATAGCCGGGCCGTCGGCCATCGGGTCGGTGAAGGGCATGCCCAGCTCGATCACGTCGGCACCGGCGGCGGGCAAGCCCTTGAGGATCGCCAGCGAGGTGTCATAACCGGGGTCGCCGGCGGTGACGAAGGTCACCAGAGCGGCGCGGTTTTGTTGCTTGAGTTGCGCAAAGCGGGTTTGCAGGCGGCTCATTTAGTGTTTCTCCTGCTGGGACTGTTCCATGTGGTGCATCACGGTCTGCATGTCTTTGTCGCCACGGCCGGACAGGTTGACCACCATCAGGTGTTCCTTCGGCAGGGTCGGTGCGCGTTTGAACACTTCGGCCAGGGCGTGGGCGCTTTCCAGTGCAGGAATAATCCCTTCCAGGCGGCAGCATTTGTGAAAGGCATCAAGCGCTTCGTGGTCGGTCACCGAGGTGTACTGGACGCGGCCGATATCGTGCAACCAGGCGTGCTCAGGGCCGATGCCGGGGTAGTCGAGGCCGGCGGAAATCGAGTGGGCGTCGATGATCTGGCCATCGTCGTCCTGCAGCAGGAAGGTGCGGTTGCCGTGCAGTACGCCCGGTACGCCGCCGTTGAGGCTGGCGGCGTGCTTGCCGGTTTCGATGCCAAAGCCCGCGGCTTCCACGCCGATGATCTCGACGCTGCTGTCATCCAGGAACGGGTGAAACAGGCCCATGGCGTTGGACCCTCCGCCGATGCACGCCACCAGGCTGTCCGGCAGACGGCCTTCCTGGGCTTGCAGCTGGGTGCGGGTTTCCTTGCCGATCACGGACTGGAAGTCGCGCACCATCGCAGGATAAGGGTGCGGGCCGGCAACGGTGCCGATCAGGTAGAACGTGTCGTCGACGTTGGTCACCCAGTCGCGCAGGGCTTCGTTCATCGCGTCTTTGAGGGTGCCGGTGCCGGCGACCACCGGGATCACTTCAGCGCCCAGCAGCTTCATGCGAAATACGTTGGCCTGTTGGCGCTCGATGTCAGTGGTGCCCATGTAGATCACGCATTGCAGGCCGAAACGCGCGGCCACGGTGGCGGTGGCCACACCGTGCATGCCGGCGCCGGTCTCGGCGATGATGCGTTTCTTGCCCATGCGCCGCGCCAGCAGGATCTGGCCGATGCAGTTGTTGATCTTGTGCGCGCCGGTGTGGTTCAGCTCTTCGCGCTTGAGGTAAATCTTGGCGCCGCCGCAGAACTCCGTCAGGCGCTCAGCGAAATACAGCGGGCTTGGTCGACCGACGTAGTCGCGTTGGAAGTAGGCTAATTCCTCGTTGAACGCAGGATCAATCTTGGCCGCTTCGTACTCGCGGGCCAGGTCGAGGATCAACGGCATCAGGGTTTCGGCGACGTAGCGGCCGCCGAATGCGCCGAACAGGCCGTTGGCGTCAGGGCCGTTGCGTAGATCGGTCTGGGACTGAGTCATGGGACGCTCCAGGAAAAGAATTCGGGTGGGAAGCAATGACGCTCACTCTACCCCTGACGCTCAGGGCTGAAAACCGATAAGATCGCTGCAACCTGTCAGGAAAACTCACAGATGAGCCGAGACCTCCCGCCCCTTAACGCCCTGCGCGCCTTCGAAGCCACGGCCCGCCTCAACAGTGTGAGCCAGGCGGCTGAGCAGTTGCACGTCACCCATGGCGCCGTGAGCCGCCAACTTAAAGTGCTGGAAGAACATTTGGGGGTCAGCCTGTTCGTCAAGGAAGGGCGCGGCCTCAAACTCACAGATGCCGGCGTGCGTCTGCGCGATGCGAGTGCCGAGGCGTTCGAGCGGTTAAGGGAGGTGTGCGCGCAAATTACCCAAAGCAGCGCCGATGCACCGTTCGTCCTCGGCTGTTCGGGCAGTTTGCTGGCGCGCTGGTTCATTCCGCGCCTGGGCCGCTTGAATGCCGACCTGCCCGATCTGCGCTTGCACCTGTCGGCGGGTGAAGGTGATCTGGACCCGCGCCGCCCCGGCCTGGATGCCCTGCTGTTGTTCGCCGAACCGCCGTGGCCGGCGGATATGCAGGTGTACGAGCTGGCCAGCGAACGCATCGGCCCGGTCATGAGCCCGCGTTTCGCCGGTTACGAACGCCTGCGCGACGCCCCGGCCACGGCGCTGTGCGGCGAAGCGCTGTTGCACACCACGTCTCGCCCGCAGGCCTGGCCCAGCTGGGCGCAGCAACACGGGATCGAACCCGGTGCGTTGAAACTCGGCCAGGGGTTTGAGCATTTGTATTACTTGCTGGAAGCGGCGGTTGCGGGGCTGGGTGTGGCGATCGCGCCGGAGCCGCTGGTGGCGGAGGACGTGCGCGCCGGTCGCCTGGTGGCGCCGTGGGGTTTCACGCAAACCCCGGCGCACCTGGCGTTGTGGCTACCCAAGCGCGCCGCGGACGGGCGCGCTCGGCAATTGGCGCAATGGCTCAAGGCTGAGCTGTCGCGCCAGCCGGTATAGCCGGCAGATCAGTTACCGCGTTTGCACAAAAGGTAAGCCGCCAGCAGGCCCAGCGCGCCAACGGCAACGCCGGCGGTAGTCCATGGGTGTTCTTGTGCATAGTCCCGGGTCGCCACGCCAGTTTCGCGGATTTTGACTTTGCTTTCTTCGTAGGCGTCGCTGATCAGGTGGCGAGAATGCTTGAGCGCGTTCTCGGCATTGCTTTTCAGGGCCTTCAGAGTCTTGCGCGACTCATCGGATGCGTCGTCCTTGAGGCTCTCAAGAGACTTGAGCAGGCTCGAAATCTCGGCTTCCATGCTTTCCAGCGACGCTTTGCGTAAAGAGGTGTTGGCCATGTGGACTCTCCTGAAGTGATTGGGTGGCGTGTGTAGATACCGACTACGGCCGTCTCAGAAAGTGCAGTAAATCTGAACTTTCGAGTAGGAACGGTCGCCAGAAGCAGTATGAGCTTTGACTGCTAGGCTTTATTGACGACCCTCAGGAGAAACGCCATGTCTGATCATCACACTTACAAGAAAGTCGAATTGGTGGGTTCGTCCACCACCAGCATCGAAGAGGCGATCAACAACGCCCTGGCTGAAGCCAGCAAGAGCATCAAGCATTTGGAGTGGTTCGAGGTGACCGAAACCCGTGGCCATATCAAGGACGGCAAGGCTGCGCACTTCCAGGTTACGTTGAAGGTGGGGTTCCGAATTGCCAGTAGTTGATCGAAACCGTTGAACTTGCCGGCTGGCCGATTGCCATAACCTGCGCTACAACCAATGGGGGCCGATGCGACCAGCGTCGGCCACGCTCGTTTCGATCAGCGCAAGGGAAGTGACGGATGAAAAAGTTCTTGTTAGCAGTAGGTTTGTTGAGCATGGCGGGCACCGTGCTGGCGGCGGGCAAGCCGTGTGAAGAGCTGAAAAGCGAAATTGCCGCGAAAATCGACGCCAAGGGTGCTTCGGGTTATTCGTTGGAAGTGGTGGCTAAAGGCGCTGCGGCTGACGGCAAGGTGGTTGGCACCTGCGAAGGCGGCACCAAGGAAATCGTCTACAAGCGCGGTTAATCGTGCGTTGCAGACATAAAAAACCGACGCGCGTGCGTCGGTTTTTTTTCGCCTGCCAGATTTAGCCCTTCATCAACTGCGCGAGCAGCTCGTAGGAATGAATCCGGTCGGCGTGTTCGTACAGGTCGCAGGTAAAGATCAGCTCGTCGGCGCCGGTCTGTTCGACCAGTACTTCCAGTTTGGCGCGGATCTTCGCCGGGCTGCCGACCATCGCCAGGCCGAGGAAGCTGCCCACCGCGTCTTTTTCATGGGGCAGCCACAGGCCGTCCATGCTTTCCACCGGCGGACGCTGCACCAGGCTCTGCCCGCGCATCAGCGCCAGGATGCGTTGGTAGACGGAAGTGGCCAGGTAATCGGCCTGTTCGTCGGTATCCGCCGCGACCAACGGAAGGCCGAGCATTACGTAAGGCTTGTCCAGAACGGCCGAAGGCTTGAAGTGATTGCGGTACACGCGAATCGCCTCATGCATCAAGCGCGGTGCGAAATGCGAGGCAAAGGCGTAGGGCAAGCCGCGCTCCCCCGCCAACTGCGCGCTGAACAGGCTGGACCCGAGCAGCCACACCGGGACGTTGGTGCCGGTGCCGGGAACCGCGATCACCCGCTGGTCGGGCGTGCGCGGGCCGAGGTAGGCCATCAATTCGGCCACGTCTTCGGGGAAGTCGTCGGCGCTGCCGGAGCGCTCACGGCGCAGGGCGCGGGCGGTCATCTGGTCGGAACCGGGCGCACGGCCCAGGCCCAGGTCGATCCGGCCGGGGTACAGGCTTTCCAGGGTGCCGAATTGTTCGGCGATCACCAGCGGTGCATGGTTGGGCAGCATCACGCCGCCGGAGCCGACGCGGATGGTCGAGGTGCCGCCGGCCAGGTAACCGAGCAATACCGAGGTGGCCGAGCTGGCGATGCCGTCCATATTGTGGTGTTCCGCCACCCAGAAGCGGTTGTAGCCAAACTTTTCCACATGCTGGGCCAGGTCCAGGGAATTGCGCAACGACTGCGCGGCGCTGCCGTTGGCCCGCACGGGCACCAGGTCGAGGGTCGAGAACTTCACGTCGGACAGCGATTTCATAAGCCGGCTTCTCCAATAAGGGCGCAGGTTTCTTAGACGAACCAAAACCTGCCGCTTCATATGCATGTTCTATGCAATGAGGGCATATACCCGAGATTCAATAGGTCGTGCGAAATTTCCTACTTTGTTGCTAGGTTTCTCTTACAAGTGAACTTTGCCAAAGCATCTATCCTCAGAACCCTTACTGACGCAAAACCATCGTTTGAGGAGACTGCTATGAGTATCGTTAAAAAAGCATCCGCGCATTGGGAAGGTGATCTGAAGACAGGCCTGGGTTCCATCTCCACGGAAACCGGCGTGCTGCGCGAAGCGCCCTACGGCTTCAAGGCCCGTTTCGAGGGCGGCAAGGGCACCAACCCTGAAGAGTTGATCGGTGCAGCCCACGCTGGCTGTTTCTCCATGGCGTTTTCCATGATTCTCGGCGACGCCGGGCTCAAGGCTGACAGCATCGACACCCAGGCCGAAGTGACCCTGGACCAGGTCGACGGTGGTTTTGCGATCACCGCTGTACACCTGATCCTCAACGCCAAGATTCCCGGCGCGAGCCAGGCGCAGTTCGATGAGCTGAGCAAAAAAGCCAAGGAAGGGTGCCCAGTGTCCAAGGTGCTGAACGCGAAAATCAGCCTGGACGCCACCCTCGTCGACTGACACAGCCTTAGGTGAGAGGGGGCTTGCTCCCTCCCACATTCAGTTGTGCGTTAAATCAGAACTCGTGTTTCCCCGATGTGGTCCTATAGCCTATGCAGCCATAGGCGCACATTCGTGCGCGTGCATTCAGGGAGCTTCACACATGAAACGTTTTGTCTTGGCGATCATCTGCGGTGTATTGGCCACATCGGCTGTGGCCGCGCCCAAAGACTGCGAAGAACTCAGGAAAGAGATCGAAGTGAAGATCCAGGCCAAGGCGATTCCGTCCTACACCCTGGAAATCGTCAGCAAGGAAGAAGCCGACAAGCACGATGTCGCCATGGTCGTAGGCACGTGTGAGAACGGTACCAAGGCAATCATCTACCAGAAGAACAATGACTGATCAGATGCAGTTCACGCTGCGCTCCTGCGCCAATAACTGACGCGCGGCGTTGTACAGCCGGATATTCGGTGTGTAGGACAACGAGCGCCCCTCCAGGCGATAACGCTGGCCTGCCTCGAAGTGGTCGTACTGCAAGGTCATGAAACAGGTCCGGTCCTGGGTCTGCGACAACCCGCCAAAGCTGCCGCCGGTCGGCACTTCGAAATCAAACCGCACCATCAACTCGTGACTGCCCGGCGGGACCTGGAAGAAGCGCCCGTCGTTCAGGTTTTTCCCATCCAGACGTTGGGCCATCACCAGCTTGGCCCCCGGTGTCGGGGTGGCGAAATCGACCCAGGCCTGTTGCGCGTCCATCGGCGGGATGGGTGGTAAAGCACAGGCGCTGAGCAACAGGGCGGCGATGGGAAGCACTAGCTGGCGCATGGCGGGCACTCAACACAAGGAGAGCCTTGAGTATAAACGCGCTACGCCATGGAAAAACGCCGGGCAGTCACGATAGGCTGGCGAGCCAATTACCCAGGAGCAGTCGCGGCATGATCAGGCGTTTTCTTCCAGGGTTGTGGTGGGTGCTGCTCAGCGGTTGTTCCAGCGTCGATTACTACGGCCAATTGGCCAGCGGCCAGTGGCAGTTGCTGCAGGCTCGGGAGCCGGTGGCCAAGGTGATTGCCGACCCGGCGCGGCCGCAACAGTTACGTGAGCACTTGGTGCAATCGCAAAAGGCGCGCACGTTCGCCAGCGAGCAGTTGCACCTGCCTGACAATCAGAGTTACCGGTTGTACGCCGATATTGGCCGGCCTTATGTGGTCTGGAATGTTTTTGCCACGCAGGAATTTTCCTTGTCGGCGCAAAATCACTGCTTTCCCATCGCTGGTTGTGTCGCCTATCGCGGTTATTACAGCCAGGGCGCGGCGCGGGGTGAGGCGGCGTTGCTCAAGCAACAAGGCATGGACGTGTCGATTGGCGGCGTCGAGGCCTATTCCACCTTGGGTTGGTTCAATGACCCGATCATGAGTTCGATGCTGGGCTGGGGCGATGAGCGCCTGGCCACGTTGATTTTTCACGAGCTGGCGCACCAGCGCTTTTACGTGAAGGACGACACCGAGTTCAATGAATCCTTTGCCACCTTCGTCGAGCAGGAAGGCACGCGCCAATGGCGCGCCGCCCGGGGCCTGGCGCCGATTGGCAGCGCGGCGCTGCAGCAGCGTGACCAATTTACCCAGTTGGTCCTCGATACTCGCAAACGTCTGGAAACACTCTACGCCCAGCCCTTGGCGGCCGATGCGATGCGGCGAGCCAAGGCGGCTGAATTCGAGCGTTTGCGCAGCGACTACCGGCGGGTGCGGGACAGTCAGTGGGGCGGCGACACGCGTTATGACGCCTGGATGAACCTGCCGATGAACAATGCGCGGCTTTTACCGTTCGGGCTGTATGACCAGTGGGTGCCGGCGTTTGCGGCGTTGTTCCGGCAGGAAGGTGGGGATTGGCTGAAGTTCTATGCGGCAGTGGAGCGGATGGGCCAACTGCCGGTGGCACAGCGTAAGGCGGCGTTGAGGCAGTTGGAAGGTGTTGGCCGGTAGGGCCTCATCGGGAGCAAGCCCCCTCCCACATTTGGCCTGCGTACACGGATCAAAATGTGGGAGGGAGCTTGCTCCCGATAGCGCGCTCAAGGCCGCTGCAAAAACGCCTGATGCATCTGCGCCAACGTCTCGAAATGCCAGGTCGGCGCTTCGGCACTCAGCTCTTCGAAACTGCCGAACCCATACCCGACCGCCGCCGAATCCAGCCCATTGCTGCGCGCCCCGATCAAGTCATGCTTGCGGTCGCCGATCATCAAGGTGGTGGCCGGGTCCAGGCGTTCTTCGCGCATCAAGTGGGCGATCAGCTCGACCTTGTTGGTGCGCGTGCCGTCCAGTTCGCTGCCGTAGATCACCTTGAAGTGCTTGGCAAAATCGAAATGACGGGCGATCTCGCGGGCAAATTCCCACGGCTTGGAGGTGGCCACGTACAGCTGGCGCCCTTGGCTGTTGAGGGCTTCGAGCAGCGGCATCACCCCGTCGAACACGCGGTTTTCATACAAACCGGTGACTTTGAAGCGTTCACGGTAGAAATTCACCGCTTCCCAGGCCTTGGCTTCGTCGAAGTCGTAGAACTGCATGAAGGCTTGCAGCAACGGGGGGCCGATGAAATGTTCCAGTTGGGTGATGTCCGGCTCGTCGATACCGAGTTTGCCCAGCGCGTACTGGATCGAACGGGTAATGCCCTCGCGCGGGTCGGTCAGGGTGCCGTCCAGATCGAACAGTACGGTTTGATGGTGCAGAGTCATTGATCGAATCCCTCGGCCAGGTGCAGGTCTTTGAGCTTCACGTAGTTCGCTGCGCTGTAGGTGAAAAACGCGCGTTCCTTGTCAGTCAGTTCGCGGATCTGTTTAACCGGGCTGCCGACGTACAAGAAGCCGCTTTCAAGTCTCTTGCCCGGCGGCACCAGGCTGCCGGCGCCGATGATCACGTCGTCTTCGACCACGGCGCCGTCCATCACGATGCTGCCCATGCCGATCAGGATGCGATTACCGACGGTGCAGCCGTGCAGCATGACTTTGTGCGCGATGGTCACGTCGTCGCCGATCAGCAGCGCAAAACCATCGGGATTGAACGGCCCGGCGTGGGTAATGTGCAGCACGCAGCCGTCCTGCACGCTGGTGCGCGCGCCGATGCGGATGCGGTGCATGTCGCCGCGGATCACCGTCAGCGGCCAAACCGAGCTGTCGTCGCCGATTTCGACATCGCCGATCACCACCGCCGAAATATCGACAAAAGCCCCGGCGCCCAGGGTTGGCGTGTGGTTCTGATAGGTGCGAAGGGTCACGATAGCCTCTCTCTCTTCTGCTGATAGCTGCGGTGGACGTTGATTGTAATTAAGATGGCCCCATCTTTGTTCTTACATGTTTCTTCAGCCAAGGTGCCAACCGTGAGCGCGAACAACCCTCTTCTGCAGCCCTACGACCTGCCGCCGTTCTCGGCGATCCGTGCCGAGCACGTTCAGCCGGCCATCGAACAGATCCTCGCCGACAACCGGCTTGCCATCGAAGGCATCCTGCAAAGCCAGGGGAAAAATCCGACGTGGGCCGGCCTGGTCCTCGCCATGGATGAGCTGAATGATCGCCTGGGTGCCGCCTGGAGCCCGGTCAGCCACCTCAATGCCGTGTGCAACAGCGCCGAACTGCGCGAGGCCTACGAGGCATGCCTGCCGGCGTTGAGCGCCTATTCCACCGAGATGGGCCAGAACCGCGAACTGTTCCAGGCCTTCGAAGCCCTGGCCAGCAGCCCGGAAGCCGGCGGTTTCGACGTGGCGCAAAAAACCATCCTGGAACACTCGCTGCGCGATTTCCGCCTGTCGGGTATCGACCTGCCGCCCGAACAGCAAAAACGCTACGCCGAAGTGCAAAGCAAGCTCTCCGAACTGGGCAGCAAGTTCTCCAACCAGTTGCTGGACGCGACCCAGGCCTGGACCAAACACGTCACCGATGAAGCCACCCTCGCCGGCCTGACCGACTCGGCCAAGGCGCAAATGGCCGCCGCAGCCCAGGCCAAAGGCCTCGACGGTTGGCTGATCACCCTGGAATTCCCCAGCTACTACGCGGTGATGACCTACGCCCAGGACCGCGCCCTGCGCGAAGAAATCTACGCAGCCTATTGCACCCGAGCGTCGGACCAAGGCCCGAATGCCGGTCAGAACGATAACGGCCCGGTCATGGAACAGATCCTCGACCTGCGTCAGGAACTCGCCCAACTGCTGGGCTATGCGTCCTTCTCGGAATTGAGCCTGGCCACGAAAATGGCCGACTCCAGCGACCAGGTGCTGAGCTTCCTGCGCGACCTGGCCAAGCGCAGCAAGCCGTTTGCCGCCCAGGACCTGCAGCAGCTCAAAGCCTACGCCGCCGAACAGGGCTGCGCCGACCTGCAAAGCTGGGACAGCGGTTTCTACGGTGAAAAACTGCGTGAGCAGCGCTACAGCGTGTCCCAGGAAGCCCTGCGCGCCTACTTCCCGATCGACAAGGTGCTTGGCGGCTTGTTTGCCATCGTGCAGCGTCTGTATGGCATCGAGATCGCCGAGCAGAAGGGCTTCGACACCTGGCACCCAGACGTGCGCCTGTTCGAAATCAAAGAAAACGGCCAGCACGTCGGGCGCTTCTTCTTCGACCTGTACGCCCGCGCCAACAAGCGTGGCGGCGCCTGGATGGACGGCGCTCGCGACCGTCGCCGCACCATCGACGGCGTGCTGCAAAGCCCGGTGGCCAACCTGGTGTGCAACTTCACCCCGGCCGACAGCGGCAAGCCTGCCCTGCTGACCCACGACGAAGTGACGACGCTGTTCCACGAATTCGGCCACGGCCTGCATCACCTGCTGACCCGTGTCGAGCATGCCGGCGTGTCCGGCATCAACGGCGTGGCCTGGGATGCGGTGGAATTGCCGAGCCAGTTCATGGAGAACTGGTGCTGGGAGCCGGAAGGCCTGGCACTGATCTCCGGCCATTATGAAACCGGCGAGCCGCTGCCTCAGGACCTGCTGGAAAAAATGCTCGCGGCGAAGAACTTCCAGTCCGGCCTGATGATGGTGCGCCAGTTGGAGTTCTCGCTGTTCGACTTTGAATTGCATGCCACCCATGGCGATGGCCGCAGTGTGGCGCAGGTACTTGAAAGCGTGCGCGACGAGGTGTCGGTGATGCGTCCGCCGGCCTATAACCGCTTCCCCAACAGCTTTGCGCATGTCTTTGCCGGTGGTTACGCTGCGGGTTACTACAGCTACAAGTGGGCTGAAGTGCTGTCGGCCGATGCGTTCTCCAAGTTCGAAGAAGACGGCGTGCTCAACGCCGAAACCGGACGTGCTTTCCGCGAGGCGATCCTGGCCCGTGGCGGTTCCCAGGCGCCGATGGTGTTGTTTGTCGATTTCCGCGGGCGTGCGCCGTCGATTGACGCACTCTTGCGCCACAGTGGCCTGAGTGAGGACGCAGCAGCATGAGTGAAGTACCTGTGAGTACCAAAAAGCAATTTATCGCCGGGGCCGTCTGCCCGGCGTGCAGCGAGCCGGACAAGTTGAAGATGTGGACCGAGGACAACGTGCCGCATCGCGAGTGCGTGGCCTGCGGCTATACCGACACGCTGAATGATCAGGGCTTGTCGGTGCCCAAGGAATTGGGCACGCGGGTCAACACCTCGGCGCTCAAAGCGCCGGACCCGACGGTGCAGTCGGTACAGTTTTTTCCTAATCCCAAGCTGAAGAAAGACTGAGACCCTGTCAGGGGGTTGTCAGCGTTAGCGTGCTTTTCAGAGGTTCGACATGGCTGTTGCCGGCCGTGTTGAACCAGCTTTTCACCGAGCACAGGGCAAACGCGCTGGTGCTGCAATCGCCATTGGCCAAGGCTGTGCGCAACTTGTCGATATCGGCCTTCATCATGTAGCGAACGCCGTCCTTGAAGCCCTTGCTGCTGCCGAAGCCGCCCAGGGTCATTTCGTTCAACGCCTCTTCCTTGCTCCAGCCCTGAACCACCACGCGATACATCGCCGCCATCAGGCCGGTGCGGTCTGAGCCATGCTTGCAGTGCATCAGCACTGCACCGTTGGCTTCGGAGTCGCGGATCGCCCTCAGTGCGGCCAGCACGTCAGCGTCATCGACATGATTTGTACGATAAATCAGCTGGATCTGTCGGATATCAGAATTTTTTAGCCAGCTGTCGTCGGACTCCGGCAGAAAGTTGATCACCGTGCCGACCTTGAGTTTTTCCAGCAGGGGCACGGCATTGCTGTCCGGCAGCGCGCTGCGGTAGAGGGTGGGCGTCATCTGGTGCAGGTTGTATTGATTGCCGACCGGCTGCGCCCATTCGGGGGAGCGAAGGGATGTGCTGTCGTCCGCCCAGGTGTGAGCGCTGGTGAACAGTGCCAGGAACGCAAGGCCGAGGGCCGGTAGCCATTGATGATTGAAC
Organism: Pseudomonas sp. GW704-F2; assembly: GCF_059423025.1. Taxonomy (NCBI): domain Bacteria; kingdom Pseudomonadati; phylum Pseudomonadota; class Gammaproteobacteria; order Pseudomonadales; family Pseudomonadaceae; genus Pseudomonas; species Pseudomonas sp. GW704-F2. The sequence goes on from NZ_JBWKXO010000027.1 coordinate 59,955, forward strand.
ATGGGCGACGTAACCGATAGGGGGTTGGCGGGTGATGCCAAGAGTCGGCCAGGCGCGGTCAATGGGGTGTGAGGGGCGCGTCAAAGAAATGTGAATCACCGTCGATGGTGCAGTTTTGACGCTGAATCGATTCTCTTTATACTTAGCCTGCTATCATTTGTAACTATTGATTGCCGCTACGTTCTATCTCCTTGGATCGGTGGGGTCCACCTTGCTGCTGCCAAACCACAAGCTGCTCCTAGAAGCGGCTGATAAACCCGTGACCACATGATGAGGTACACCCATGTCTGATCAAGATCAAGACAACCCCCGGCGCGACTTTTTGCGCAAATCCTTGACCTTGATCCCGGTGGTCACGGTTGCCAGCAGCGGCCTTGGCGGTTCGATGCTGATGGCCATGCCCGCACCGGCCAAAGCCAGCCCCGCTCCGCCGCCGGTCAGCGACAAGGCGTATGAGCCGAGCTATTTCAGCGCCGAAGAATGGGCATTCATCAACGCCGCCGTGGCGCGCCTGATCCCCGCCGATGCCCAAGGCCCTGGCGCCCTGGAAGCCGGTGCGGCGGAATACATCGACCGCCAGATGAACACGCCCTACGCCAGTGGCGCGCTGTGGTTCATGCAAGGTCCGTTCAACGCCGACGCCGCGCCGGAAATGGGCTGGCAGAGCAAGTTGGTACCCAAGGTCATCTATCGCCTGGGCATTGCCGCGACGGATGCCTGGTCGAAAGCGTTCAACGGCAAGGCTTTTGCTGCGCAAGACAGCGCTACCCAGGATGACATGCTGCGCCGCCTGGAGGCTGGCGGTAGTGAGGTGAGTGCCCATTTCGACGCGGTGCCGCCGAAGATGTTCTTCAATTTGCTGCTGCAAAACACCAAGGAAGGCTTCTTCTGCGATCCGATCCACGGCGGCAATAAAGGTCTGGTCGGCTGGACCATGATCGGCTTCCCCGGCGCCCGCGCCGACTTCATGGATTGGGTGGAGCGCAACGAGCAATACCCCTTCCCGGCGGTTTCCATTCGCGGCGAGAGGGCATAAACGTGGCGACCATCATGAAAAAAGTGGATGCGGTGATCGTCGGCTTCGGCTGGACTGGCGCGATCATGGCCAAGGAACTGACGGAAGCGGGCCTCAACGTGGTAGCGCTAGAGCGCGGCCCGATGCAGGACACTTACCCGGACGGCAACTATCCCCAGGTCATCGACGAATTGACCTACAGCGTGCGTAAAAAACTCTTCCAGGACATCTCCAAGGAGACGGTAACGATTCGCCATAGCGTGAATGACGTCGCCCTGCCCAACCGTCAGCTCGGCGCCTTTTTGCCGGGCAACGGCGTCGGCGGTGCGGGCCTGCACTGGTCGGGTGTGCATTTTCGCGTCGACCCTATCGAGTTGCGCATGCGCAGCCACTACGAAGAGCGCTACGGCAAACATTTCATTCCCAAGGACATGACTATCCAGGACTTCGGCGTCAGCTATGAAGAGCTGGAGCCGTTTTTCGACTACGCCGAAAAAGTCTTCGGCACCTCCGGCCAGGCCTGGACCGTCAACGGTCAGTTGGTCGGCGAAGGCCGTGGCGGCAACCCGTATGCGCCGGATCGTTCCAACCCGTTCCCGTTGGAGGCGCAGAAGAACACGGTGTCGGCGCAGCTGTTTCAGAAAGCAGCCACGGCAGTCGGTTACAAACCCTACAACCTGCCATCAGCCAATACCTCGGGGCCATACACCAACCCCTATGGCGCGCAGATGGGCCCGTGCAACTTCTGCGGTTTTTGCAGTGGCTACGTGTGCTACATGTACTCCAAGGCGTCGCCGAACGTGAACATCCTGCCAGCGTTGCGCCAGGTGCCGAACTTCGAGCTGCGGCCGAATTCCCACGTACTCAAGGTCAACCTCGACAGCACCAAGAGTAAGGCAACCGGCGTGACCTATATCGACGCCCAGGGGCGGGAATGCGAGCAGCCGGCCGATTTGGTGATTCTCGGCGCGTTCCAGTTCCATAACGTGCGCTTGATGCTGCTGTCGGGGATCGGCAAGCCCTACGACCCGATCAGCGGCGAAGGCGTGGTAGGCAAGAACTTCGCCTACCAGAACATGGCGACCATCAAGGCCTTCTTCGACAAGGACACCCACACCAACAACTTTATCGGTGCTGGCGGCAATGGCGTGGCCATCGATGACTTCAACGCCGACAACTTCGACCACGGGCCCCATGGCTTCGTCGGGGGCTCGCCGATGTGGGTCAACCAGGCCGGCAGTCGGCCGATCGCCGGCACCTCCAACCCACCCGGTACTCCGGCGTGGGGCAGCGCCTGGAAGCGTGCCACCGCTGATTACTACACCCATCAGGTGTCGATGGATGCCCACGGCGCGCATCAATCCTACCGCGGTAACTACCTCGATCTGGACCCGGTGTACCACGATGCCTACGGCCTGCCGCTGCTGCGCATGACCTTCGACTGGCAGGAAAACGACATCAAGATGAACCGCTTCATGGTCGAGAAAATGGGCAAGATCGCCGAAGCGATGAACCCCAAGGCCATTGCCGTGCTGGGCAAGAAGGTCGGTGAGCATTTCAATACCGCGTCCTATCAGACCACCCACCTCAACGGCGGCGCGATCATGGGCACCGACCCGAAAACCAGTGCGTTGAACCGCTACCTGCAGTGCTGGGATGTACACAACGTGTTTGTCCCCGGCGCGTCCGCTTTCCCACAAGGTCTAGGTTACAACCCTACCGGCCTGGTGGCGGCGTTGACCTACTGGTCGGCGCGAGCGATTCGCGAGCAGTACCTGAAAAATCCCGGCCCACTGGTTCAGGCATAAGGAACGATGACCATGAAAGCACGTGTTATCGCCTCCTTTGCGGCGTCCCTGGCGTTGCTCGGCAACTGCTCGGTGAGCGCCGCCGACACCGACCTGATCAAGCAAGGCGAATACCTGGCCCGCGCCGGCGACTGCGTCGCCTGCCACACAGCCAAGGGCGGCAAGCCGTTCGCTGGCGGCCTGCCGATGGAGACCCCCATCGGCGTGATCTATTCCACCAACATCACCCCGGACAAGACCGGCCTGGGCGCCTACAGCTTCGCGGACTTCGACAAGGCCGTGCGCCATGGCGTCGCCAAGAGCGGCAGTACGCTTTACCCAGCGATGCCCTATCCGTCTTACGCCCGCGTCAGTGAAAGCGACATGCAGGCGCTGTATGCGTACTTCATGAAGGGCGTGGAACCGGTCGCCCAGGAAAACCGGGCCAGTGACATTCCCTGGCCCTTGAGCATGCGTTCGCCGTTGGCGGCGTGGCGCTGGATGTTTGCCCCGCCCGTGGCGGATACCCCGGAAGTGGCGGGCGCCGATCCAGTGATCAGCCGTGGCGCTTACTTGGTCGAGGGCCTCGGCCACTGTGGCGCGTGCCATACGCCGCGGGCGCTGACCATGCAGGAAAAAGCCTTGAGTGCGGCCGACGGCAGCGCTTTTTTGTCCGGCAGTGCGCCGCTGGAAGGTTGGATCGCGAAAAGCCTGCGTGGCGACCACAAGGACGGCCTCGGCAGTTGGAGCGAAGAGCAACTGGTGCAATTCCTCAAGACCGGCCGCAGTGATCGCAGCGCGGTGTTCGGCGGCATGAGCGATGTGGTCGTCCACAGCATGCAGTACATGTCCCAGGACGACCTGACCGCGATCGCCCGCTACCTCAAGAGCCTGCCGGCGATGGACCCTCAAAACCCGCCGCACCAGTACGACAAGCAGGTGGCCGAAGCGCTGTGGAACGGCGATGACAGCCGGCCGGGCGCGTCGGTGTATATCGACAACTGCGCCGCCTGCCATCGCACCGACGGTCATGGCTACACGCGGGTGTTCCCGGCGCTGGCGGGCAACCCAGTGGTGCAGACGGCGGATGCCACGTCGCTGATCAACATCGTGTTGAACGGCGGCACATTGCCGGCCACCCACACTGCGCCGTCCACCTTCACCATGCCGGCGTTTGCCTGGCGCCTGTCGGACCAGGAAGTGGCGGATGTCGTCAGCTTCGTGCGCGGTAGTTGGGGTAACAAAGGTGCTGCGGTGAAGGCCAGTGACGTGGCCGACCTGCGCAAGAATGACATGCACACGACGTCAGGCGACGACCTGGGGCAAGTCACGCAACCGCACTGACCGCCAAACGGCACTGGTCATCCAGCTAGCGCCCCTATACTGTATATAAAAACAGTATAGGGGCGTTTTCATGTCTGCACCTCTGCCGCCCCGTGGCCGGGGCACGGCGACCAACCTGCACAATCGTTTCGCGCCCACCGTCAGCGTGGTCGAGGACGACGGCTGGTACCAGGAGGTGCCGCCGACCCAGGGCACCGAAGTGCGTATCGAAACGGCCAAGACCATCATCACGCGCAACAACTCGCCGGACTTGCCGTTCGATCGCTCGATCAATCCTTATCGCGGGTGTGAGCATGGCTGCATCTACTGCTATGCGCGGCCCAGCCATGCCTATTGGGACCTGTCGCCGGGGCTGGATTTCGAAACCAAACTGATCGCCAAGACCAACGCCGCCGATGTGCTCGAACAGCAGCTGTCCAAGCCCGGCTACGTGTGTGCGCCGATCAACCTGGGTTCCAACACCGATCCGTACCAGCCGATCGAGCGCGAGTACAAGATCACCCGGCAAACCCTCGAAGTGCTGCTGCGCTATCGGCACCCGGTGACCATCATCACCAAGGGCTCGCTGATCCTGCGCGATCTCGACCTGCTCACCGAACTGGCGCGCCAGCGGCTGGTGGCGGTGATGATCAGCCTCACCAGCCTCGACGACGAACTCAAGCGCATCCTGGAGCCGCGCACGGCGGCGCCCAAGGCGCGGTTGCGGGCGATCCGGGTGATGCGCGAGGCTGGTATCCCGGTGGGGGTGCTGTGTTCGCCGATGATCCCGATGATCAACGACAGCGAGCTGGAGAGCCTGCTCACCGAAGCCCATGCAGCCGGTGCGCAAAGTGCGGCGTATATGATGCTGCGCCTGCCGCTGGAGGTGGCGCCGCTGTTCGAGGAGTGGCTGGCGGCGCATTACCCGCAGCGCGCGGCCCATGTGATGAGCCTGGTACGCCAGGTGCGGGGTGGGGGCGTGTATGACAGTCGCTTCGGCGTGCGTATGCGCGGAGAGGGGCCGTTTGCCGATCTGCTGGCGCAGCGCTTCAGCAAGGCAATCAAGCGCCTTGGGCTCGACCGTCGGGAAGGCTTCAATCTGGATTGCACGGCGTTCTGCCCACCGGGCAGGCAGATGGCGTTGTTGTAGACTATTGGGCAAATACGCACTGTGATCGTAGAGGTGGTCGCGTTTTGACATCACTGAAACCCGCGATCTAGAGCGGTTGATTCAGTTTGAGTTAAGTTTCGACGGCTACTTTGTTCAGCGAGTGACTGACGAGTTGGCACCCGGCTTTGCGGCGTTCTAAAACTATTCCATCGGCCCGGCGTCGAATTGACCTGAACCCTCCCCTGCATTAATCAAGAGGATGAATCATGAGTGACAAGGATAAACAGCCGTTGGCTGCGTCGGCTTCAGCCGCTCAAGTGGCGGAGTCCGCCGATGCAGCGCTAAAGCACATCGTTGACGGCTTTTTGCATTTCCATCACGACGTCTTCCCTCAGCAAGAAGAACTCTTCAAGAAACTCGCCACGGCCCAGAACCCTCGGGCGATGTTCATCACCTGCGCCGACTCGCGCATCGTGCCCGAGCTGATTACCCAGAGCTCGCCCGGCGACCTGTTCGTGACCCGTAACGTCGGCAACGTGGTGCCCCCCTACGGGCAGATGAACGGCGGTGTTTCCACGGCCATCGAATACGCGGTCCTTGCCCTGGGCGTGCAGCACATCATCGTGTGCGGGCACTCCGACTGCGGCGCGATGCGCGCGGTGCTCAACCCCGCGAGCCTGGAGAAGATGCCGACGGTCAAGGCCTGGCTGCGGCACGCCGAAGTCGCCAAGACCATGGTTCACGACAACTGCGACTGCGCCAATGAAGGCGAGAGCATGAAGATGCTGACCGAAGAAAACGTCATCGCCCAGTTGCAGCATTTGCGCACCCACCCGTCCGTGGCCTCGCGCATGGCCAATGGTCATTTGTTTATCCATGGCTGGATCTACAACATCGAGACCAGTGAAATCCGCGCCTACGATGCGGAAAAGGCGGCGTTTCGACCGCTGAACGGCACCGAGCCAATCCCCTCCGCGACGCCTAAAGCGCGCTTCTAACACACTTCCCTGCCGGGTAGAGCGGTGGCTGCCATGGATGCAGCCAGGCTTTGCCGCGCCCGGCGAATGCCTCGGGAGAGTCATCATGCGTGCTGCTCAATTAAAAGCTGTGTTGCCTCGGGAGCTGCTGGCCTCCGTGGTAGTGTTTCTGGTCGCCCTGCCCTTGTGCATGGGGATCGCGATCGCTTCCGGCATGCCGCCGGCCAAGGGCCTGATCACCGGCATCATCGGGGGCCTGGTGGTGGGCTGGATGGCGGGGTCGCCGTTGCAAGTCAGCGGGCCGGCGGCGGGGTTGGCGGTGTTGGTGTTCGAACTGGTGCGCCAGCACGGCATGCCGATGCTCGGGCCGATCCTGCTGCTGGCCGGCTTGCTGCAACTGCTGGCCGGGCGTTTGCGCCTGGGCTGCTGGTTCCGTGTCACGGCGCCGGCGGTGGTCTACGGCATGCTGGCGGGGATCGGCGTGCTGATTGTGCTGTCGCAGGTCCATGTGATGCTCGACGGTGCGCCCCAGCCATCAGGGCTGGATAACCTGGCGGGCTTCCCGGCCGCGTTGGCAGCGGCGGTGCCTACCCTGGGCGGCGGCCTTGGCTGGCAGGCCGGTTTGCTGGGGCTGTCGACCATGTTGGTGATGTACCTGTGGGATAAGTTCCGCCCGCAACCGCTGCGGTTTGTGCCGGGCGCCTTGTTGGGTGTGGGCCTGGCAACGCTGGCCAGCCTGGTACTGGCGTTGCAGGTCAAGCGCGTGGAGGTGCCGGAAAACCTCGCCGACGCCATCGATTGGCTGCGCCCCAGCGACTTGCTGAACCTGGCCGATCCCCAATTGTTGATCGCCGCGTTCGCCGTGGCGTTTATCGCCAGTGCCGAAACCCTGCTCTCCGCCGCCGCAGTCGACCGCATGCACAGTGGTCAGCGTTCTGACTTCGATAAGGAATTGTCCGCGCAAGGCGTGGGCAACATGCTCTGCGGCCTGGTCGGCGCCTTGCCGATGACGGGTGTGATCGTGCGCAGCTCGGCCAACGTGCAGGCCGGCGCCACCACGCGCTTGTCGGCGATGTTCCATGGCGTGTGGCTGCTGGGGTTCGTGCTGTTGCTGTCGAGCGTGCTGCAAAGCATTCCGGTGGCGAGCCTGGCGGGCGTGCTGGTGTACACCGGGATCAAGCTGGTGGACGTCAAGGCGTTCCGCGCGTTGGGCCGCTACGGGCGGATGCCGATGTTTACCTACGCGGCCACGGCGCTGGCGATCGTCTTTACCGACCTGCTGACCGGCGTGTTGGTGGGTTTCGGGCTGACGTTGCTGAAACTGGCGTTCAAGGCTTCGCGCCTGAAAATCAGCCTGATCGATTTGCCCGGCCACGGTGAAATGGAATTGCGTTTGAGCGGCGCGGCGACTTTTCTGAAAGTGCCGGCATTAACCCGGGTGCTGTCGACGGTGCCGGCGGGAAACACCCTGCATGTACCGCTGAACAACCTCAGTTACATCGACCATTCTTGCCTGGAGTTGCTGGAGGAATGGGGTCGGGCCAATGCGGCCAAGGGCGCGAAGCTGGTGATCGAGGCGCGGGGGTTGAAGCGTCGCTTGGAAGGTCGGGTGCGGACCACGACGAGGATCGGTTCGGCGCCGTTTACCAACTGACGGAACCGGATCAAAAATGCGGGAGGGGGCTTGCCCTCTCCCGCATGTGTTTAGCGTCAGGTCGAAGATTCAGGCCTGCTGATCCAGTTCCAACTCAATGCCCAACTTGCGCGACAGGCACGGCCAGCGCTTCCACGCTGCTTCCGTTGCCAGGCTTTTGAGCTGCTCGCGGTAGGCCTCGACCGATTCCAGCGCAAAGCTGTCTTCGCTGAGCATTTTATCTACTGCATGGTGTACGGCTTCGTCCAACTGGTTGGCAAAGGTTTCACCGATCAGTTGATGGGCAATCAGATTGGCCACGGTGGTGTCCGCTGGAATCAACGGTTGGCCGAAATGCGTGATATACAGGTCATTGACCTCTTCGACCAGGCGATGGGCCAGGTAGGCCTCGTCCAGCAGGCCGTCGAGACCGATATGGCCCGCCAGAATCGCGGGCGGTTGCAGGAAAAACTGCTCGGCAATCTTCAGTACCGGCTTGACCTGGCTTTCGATACCGGCCTCGCGGGCTACGTCGTTGGCGGCGTCCAGCAGGTCTGGGACGAGGTCGACGTAGGCAGTGACAAAGCGTGTCATGACGAGGTTACGATCACCCTCCGCCAGGGTAATGGCCGAATGCAGGTGCGGTAATTGTTTCTCGAGTTGCTGGGCCAGTTGGCCGGTGCTGGCTTCGTGTTGATGGGCAAGGGAAATCTGCTCGCGCAATGCGGCGGTGTTCATGAAAGCTCCAGTGAAGCAGGCGTAGGAAAAGGGAAAGGACAAGGTAGTTCGTTTATACAAGCGTCTAAGACGCATTTGTCATAATTATTTCATGGTTATGCGCCGCTGTTATATCGAATTGCCATCGTTCGTCGGATAAACGATTCCGCCCCCCGGTCTTATGGGCCCCGTCCGTCTGTTTCAGCTCATTTGCCCCTGCACATTGCGGGGTGGCAGGTGCTGTCTATACTCGGTTTTGTACGCGATTAGCTGATGACGCCAGACTGCATAAGCAGGTGAGGCTAAGCGGTTGTAAGCAGTATGGAAGCCGCTCCCTTCGACGCAGGTGCACACCGGCGGGATAACAAGAACGATAAGGGGAACCCGCAATGACGCGACATCCACATGTTTGGATGGGCCTCCTGTTGTGGTCAGTATTCGGTCAGGCGCATGCCGCCTGGACAACGAATATGGCGCCAGGGGCGACAGAAGTCAGTCACGCCGTGTTCGACCTGCACATGACCATTTTCTGGATCTGTGTAGTGATCGGCATTGTCGTATTTGGCGCGATGTTCTGGTCGATGATCCTTCACCGCCGGTCTACGGGCCAGGTGGCCGCCAAGTTCCACGAAAGCACCACCGTGGAAATCCTCTGGACCGTAGTGCCCTTGCTGATCCTGGTGGCCATGGCCATTCCGGCGACCAAGACTCTGATCAACATCTACGACAGCACGGAATCGGACATCGATATCCAGATCACCGGCTATCAGTGGAAGTGGCATTACAAATACCTCGGCCAGGATGTGGAGTTCTTCAGCAACCTGGCCACTCCCGCCGAGCAGATCCACAACAAGGCCACCAAAGGCGAACATTACCTGCTGGAAGTCGACCAGCCGCTGGTGCTGCCGGTGGGCGCCAAGGTGCGTTTTCTGGTGACCGCCGCGGACGTGATCCACTCCTGGTGGGTGCCGGCCTTTGCGGTCAAGCGCGATGCCATCCCCGGTTTCATCAACGAGGCCTGGACCCGTATCGAGAAGCCCGGCATCTACCGGGGCCAGTGCGCCGAGCTGTGCGGCAAGGACCACGGCTTCATGCCCATCGTGGTCGAGGTCAAGTCCAAGGCCGACTACGACACCTGGCTCGGCGAGCGCAAGGCTGAGGCCGCTCAGCTCAAGGAGCTGACCTCCAAGGAGTGGACGCTGGACGAACTGGTCGCCCGTGGCGACAAGGTCTACCACACCAGCTGTGTGGCCTGTCACCAGGCCGAAGGCCAGGGCCTGCCGCCGATGTTCCCGGCACTCAAAGGCTCGCCGATCGCCACCGGAAGCAAGGAAGACCACCTGCACCGCGTCTACTTCGGCAAGCCCGGCACCGCCATGGCCGCCTTCGGCAAGCAACTCTCGGAAGTGGATATCGCCGCGGTGGTGACCTACGAGCGCAACGCCTGGGGCAACAACAAAGGCGACATGGTCACGCCCAAAGACGTGCTGGCTCTGAAACAGGCGGAAAGCAAATGACTCACTTCATTGCGAATGCGCTGAACCGCCCCGCCCACTCGTTTGCAGGAGAACGGCCATGAGCGCTGTGATCGATGACCACGGCCACGCCAGTGACCATGCCCACGGCCCCGCCAAGGGTTTGATGCGCTGGGTGCTGACCACCAACCACAAAGACATCGGCACGATGTACCTGTGGTTCGCCTTCACCATGTTCCTGCTCGGCGGCTCGTTCGCCATGGTGATCCGCGCCGAGCTGTTCCAGCCCGGCCTGCAGATCGTCGAGCCGGCGTTCTTCAATCAGATGACCACCATGCACGGCTTGATCATGGTGTTCGGCGCGGTGATGCCGGCGTTCGTCGGCCTGGCCAACTGGATGATCCCGCTGATGATCGGCGCGCCGGACATGGCCCTGCCGCGCATGAACAACTTCAGCTTCTGGTTGCTGCCGGCGGCGTTCCTGCTACTGGTCTCGACCTTGTTCACCCCGGGCGGCGGGCCGAATTTCGGCTGGACCTTCTACGCCCCGCTCTCCACCACCTACGCCCCGGAAAGCGTGACGTTCTTCATCTTCGCCATCCACCTGATGGGCATCAGTTCGATCATGGGCGCGATCAACGTGGTCGCCACCATTCTCAACCTGCGCGCACCGGGTATGACCCTGATGAAAATGCCGCTGTTCGTGTGGACCTGGCTGATCACCGCTTTCCTGCTGATCGCGGTGATGCCGGTGCTGGCCGGTTGCGTGACGATGATGCTGATGGACATCCACTTCGGCACCAGCTTCTTCAGTGCCGCCGGCGGTGGTGATCCGGTGTTGTTCCAGCATGTGTTCTGGTTCTTCGGCCATCCCGAGGTGTACATCATGATCCTGCCGGCCTTCGGCGCCGTCAGCTCGATCATCCCGACCTTTTCGCGCAAACCGCTGTTTGGCTACACCTCGATGGTCTACGCCACGGCGAGTATCGCGTTCCTGTCGTTCATCGTGTGGGCGCACCACATGTTCGTGGTCGGCATTCCGCTGGTGGGCGAGTTGTTCTTCATGTACGCCACCCTGCTGATCGCCGTCCCGACGGGGGTGAAGGTGTTCAACTGGGTCAGCACCATGTGGCAAGGCTCGCTGACGTTCGAGACGCCGATGCTGTTTGCGGTGGCGTTCGTGATCCTGTTCACCATCGGCGGTTTCTCCGGCTTGATGCTGGCCATCGCGCCGGCAGACTTCCAGTACCACGACACCTACTTCGTGGTGGCGCACTTCCATTACGTACTGGTGCCTGGCGCAATCTTCGGCATCTTCGCCTCGGCTTACTACTGGCTGCCGAAATGGACCGGCCACATGTACGACGAAACCCTGGGCAAGCTGCACTTCTGGCTGTCTTTCGTGGGCATGAACATGGCGTTCTTCCCGATGCACTTCGTCGGGTTGGCCGGCATGCCGCGTCGGGTGCCGGACTACAACCTGCAGTTCGCCGACTTCAACATGGTCTCGTCCATCGGCGCGTTCATGTTCGGTGCCACGCAGATCTTCTTCCTGTTTATCGTGATCAAGTGCATCCGCGGCGGCCCGCCCGCGCCGGCCAAGCCGTGGGACGGCGCTGAAGGCCTGGAGTGGAGCGTGCCCTCGCCCGCGCCGTACCACACCTTCACCACGCCACCGGAGGTCAAATGAACCGGCTTCCACAAATCCCCTCCCACACTGTCGGGTGATCGCCATGGCTGACTCCGTGCCACTCAAGCGCCTGGTCACCCGTCTGTTGATCCTGGTGCTGGCGATGTTCGCTTTCGGCTTTGCCCTGGTGCCGATCTACGACGTGATGTGCAAGGCGTTCGGCATCAACGGCAAGACGGCCGGGCAGTATGAGGGCGAGCAGATCGTCGATCCGTCGCGCCAGGTGCGGGTGCAGTTCCTGTCCACCAATGCCATCGACATGGTCTGGGAGTTCCATTCCAAGGCCGATGAGATCGTGGTCAACCCCGGCGCGGTCAACGAGATGCTCTTCGTGGCCTACAACCCCAGCGACAAGCCGATGACCGCCCAGGCGATCCCGAGCATTTCCCCGGCTGAAGCGGCGATGTACTTCCACAAGACCGAGTGTTTTTGCTTCACCCAGCAAGTGCTGCAACCCGGTGAGCGCATCGAAATGCCGGTGCGCTTCATTGTCGATCGCGACATGCCCAAGGATGTGAAGCATTTGACCCTGGCGTACACGCTGTTTGATATCACTGCGCGCCAACCGCCCGTGGCTGTCCATAGCGGCGGCTAGCTACTGTTTGCCCGCTCAATCAGGAGAGCGAATACATGTCGACTCATGATACGTACTACGTACCAGCGCAAAGCAAATGGCCGATAATTGCCACGGTTGGCCTGCTGATCACCGTGTATGGCCTGGGCGTGTGGTTCAACGACCTGAAGGCTGCGCGCCCGGAATCCCACGGGCCGTGGATCTTTTTCGTCGGTGGCCTGTTACTGGCCTACATGCTGTTCGGCTGGTTCGGCGCGGTGATCAAGGAAAGCCGCGCCGGGTTGTACAGCGCGCAGATGGACCGCTCGTTCCGCTGGGGCATGACCTGGTTCATCTTTTCCGAAGTGATGTTCTTTATCGCGTTCTTCGGTGCGCTGTTTTATGTGCGGCATATGTCGGCGCCGTGGTTGGCGGGCGAAGGCTCCAAAGGCATCGCGCATATGCTGTGGCCGAATTTCGAGTTTGTCTGGCCGCTGCTCAACAACCCCGATCCCACGCTGTTTCCCGCGCCCGAAGGCACCATCAGCCCGTGGGGCCTGCCGTTGGTCAACACCATCCTGCTGGTGAGTTCCAGCGTGACCATCACCATCGCCCACCATGCGCTGCGCAAAGGCCATCGCGGTGCGCTGAAGCTCTGGCTGGCGATCACGGTGCTGCTGGGCCTGGGGTTTCTTGGGTTCCAGGCCGAGGAATACATCCACGCCTACAAAGAGCTGGGCCTGACGTTGGGCTCCGGCGTGTACGGCGCGACCTTCTTCATGCTCACCGGTTTTCACGGGGCCCACGTGACCATCGGCACGATTATTTTGTTCGTGATGCTGATGCGTATCTTGCGCGGGCACTTCAATGCCGAGCACCAGTTCGGTTTCGAGGCGGCCAGTTGGTATTGGCACTTTGTGGATGTGGTCTGGATCGGCCTGTTTTTCTTCGTGTATGTGCTGTGAGGCGCGCTACCAAGGCGCATGTGACACCAGCTGGCCGCTGAAAAAGCCCCAGGCGATCAACGCCACGGTGATCACGGCCAGTACGACACGCACGGTCAAAGCGGTGACGAGGCGGTTGGAGTGGCCCTCGTCCTTGACCAGAAAGAACAAGCCACTGAACAGGCTCGCGACGGTCGCGATGAGCATCAGGGCAATGGCGGCTTTGAGCATGGTCTGGCTCCAGGGCTTATAGGGGAGGGGCGATGAAATCCAGTATAGCCAGTGCCATCCAGCGCTTTCGCCCCGGTATCGCGCCGACGTTGGTGGTGCTCGTGTTGCTGCCGCTGATGGTGGGCCTGGGGTTCTGGCAACTGTCGCGCGGCCATGAAAAACAGCTGATGGTGGACAGCTACGCCGAGCGCCGCGCCGCTGAGCCGGTGGGCAGTGCGCAACTCGACAGCATGGCTGATCCGGCCTTCCGTCGCGTGCATCTGCGCGGCCAATTCGACGGCGAGCACAGTGTGTTGCTCGACAACCGCATGCGTAATGGCAAGGCCGGCGTCGAGCTGCTGCAACCGTTTCACGACCAGGCCAGCGGCCTGTGGCTGCTGCTCAATCGCGGCTGGTTGCCCTGGCCGGATCGGCGCGCGCCGCCCGTCTTCAGCACGCCGGAACAGCCGGTGAATCTTGACGCCTGGGTGTATGTCGCGCCCGGCGAAACCTTCCAGTTGCACGCCGACCCGGCGACCACGCACTGGCCGCGCCTGCTCACCGCGCTGCATCCGGCGACGTTGTGGGCCGAGCTGGGGCGCAGCGGTTTTGCCTACGAACTGCGCGCCGAAGCCGGCCCCGGCACCTACGACACCACCTGGCCCATCGTTGCCATGGGCCCGGAAAAACACCTGGCCTATGCGGTGCAATGGTTCGCCATGGCGTTGGCGCTGCTGAGCCTTTACCTCTACCTCGGATGGCACAACGCAAAGGAGAAGCACCATGGGAGCGGCCATGAATCCACTCAACATGTCTGATGCGCCAGCGACGCCCGACCGGCGCAAAGGCCGCTGGCAGCTGATCCTGATCCTGCTGATGGTGATCGGCCCGATGGCGCTCGCCACCTTTATGTACAAGCTGCAGTTCTGGGTGCCGGACAGTCGCAGTTACCACGGCGAACTGATCGGCAACGGCCAGACCCGCGCCGATATCGGTGTGCAGGCGGACGAACAGCGCTGGCAGTTGCTCGTCACGGCGCCCAGCGCCTGCGCCGCCGAGTGCCGGCAACTGGTGTACCTGGCGCGGCAGCTGCAGATCGGCCTCGGCCGCGATGCGTCCCGGGCCAGTCATGCCCTGGCCAGTGCGCAGCCGGTCGGCGCCGATTACGAGGCCAGGCTCAAGGCCGAATACCCGCAATTGCAACGCTACCCGCTGGACCTGACGACCTTCGGCAAAGCCGCCGCCGCACCGGGCGAGGCGCAACTGTGGATCGTCGATCCCCACGGCAACCTGGTGCTGCGCTACGACACGACGGTCAAGGGCAAGGACTTGCTCAACGACCTGCGCCACCTGCTGAAACTGTCGAACATCGGATAAGGGCATCGTCATGGCCAAACCTGGATTTCGCCTCGCGCTGTTTGCCACCTTGCTGGCGCTGATTGTCGTATTGCTCGGCGCCTATACGCGCCTGACCCACGCCGGCCTGGGTTGCCCGGATTGGCCGGGCTGCTACGGCTTTATCAGCGTGCCGCAAAGCGACGCCCAGTTGGCCCATGCCGAGTTGCATTTCCCGGACACGCCGGTGGAGGCCGACAAAGGCTGGAGCGAGATGGTCCATCGTTACTTTGCCGGCACCCTGGGCCTGCTGATCGTGCTGCTGGCGGCGCGCTCGTGGCAGCATCGGCGTGACCCCGGCCAGCCGGTGAAGTTGCCGCTGTTCCTGTTGGCGGTGGTGTTCGCCCAGGCGGCGTTCGGCATGTGGACGGTGACGCTCAAGCTCTGGCCACAAGTGGTGACCGGGCATCTGTTGGGCGGCTTTGCGACCTTGAGCCTGTTGTTTCTGCTGACCCTGCGCCTGTCCGGCGTGCTGCCCGCGCTGATCGTGCCCAAGCGCCTGCAATATTGGGCCACCGCCGGCCTGGTGCTGGTGATCGGCCAGATCGCACTGGGCGGCTGGGTGAGTTCCAACTACGCGGCGGTGGCCTGTATCGATTTGCCCACCTGCCATGGCCAGTGGTGGCCGGCGGCGGACTTTGCCAATGGCTTCCACCTGACCCAGCACATCGGCCCCAATTACCTCGGCGGCCAGCTCGACAGCGACGCGCGCACGGCCATTCACCTGACCCACCGCATCGGCGCGCTGCTGGTCACCCTGGTATTGCTGGGCCTGGCCTGGCAGCTGCGCGCGGTGGGCATGACCCGGCTCGCGGGCCTGCTGCTGATCGCCCTGGCGGCACAGATCGGCCTGGGCCTGAGCAACGTGTATTTCCACCTGCCGCTGCCGGTGGCGGTCGGTCACAACGCCGGTGGCGCAGCCTTGTTGCTGACCCTGGTACTGGTCAATTACCACGCCCGTACCAGCCTGGTCCGGGTGCGCCGCCAGATGCCGTTCGGCTGGCGCTTCAGCCCGCGTAAACACGTATCGGGCCTTATCACCCTCAAAGGAGAGATGCCATGGCGACCTTGATCGGCGCGCGTCACGGCCAGGCGATCTGGCGTGACTACCTGGAGCTGACCAAGCCGAAAGTGGTGGTGCTGATGCTCATCACCTCGCTGGTGGGCATGTTCCTCGCCACCCGCGCCGGGGTGCCGTGGGCGGTGCTGATCTTCGGCAATCTGGGGATCGCCCTGTGTGCCGGTGGCGCGGCGGTGGTCAACCACGTCGTCGATCGGCGCATCGATACGCTGATGGCGCGCACGCAAAAGCGCCCGATCGCCCAGGGGCGTGTGTCGCCCGGGGCGGCGCTGGCCTTTGCTTTGTTTCTGGCTGTTGCCGGGTTGGCGCTGCTGCTGGCGTTCACCAACCCGCTGGCGGCCTGGCTGACGCTGGCTTCGTTGCTCGGTTATGCGGTGATCTACACCGGCTTTCTCAAGCGCGCGACGCCGCAGAACATCGTCATCGGTGGCCTGGCCGGCGCGGCACCGCCGCTGTTGGGCTGGGTTGCGGTCACCGGGCATGTCAGCGCCGAGCCGCTGCTGCTGGTGCTGATCATCTTCGCCTGGACCCCGCCGCACTTCTGGGCCCTGGCCATTCACCGCAAGGAGGAATACGCCAAGGCCGATATTCCGATGCTGCCGGTCACCCATGGCGAGCACTACACCAAGGTGCATATCCTGCTCTACACCTGCGTCCTGCTGGCGGTGAGCCTGATGCCCTACGTCATCCATATGAGCGGCCTGCTGTACCTCGGATCTGCGCTGGTGTTGGGCGCACGCTTTCTGCAATGGGCCTGGGTGCTGTACCGTGGCGCTCAGCCGCACGCGGCGATCAACACGTTCAAGTACTCTATCTGGTACCTGTTCCTCCTGTTTATCGCCCTGCTCGTAGACCACTACTTATTGTTGAACCTATGACCCGAACTCAAAAAACTGTCTTCATTCTGGTGGCCATTGTCGCGTTGATCATGGGCCTGACCGTCAACAAGGTGCTCTCGGGCAAGGGCCAGGGCGACCCGACCGCCTTGATCGATGCCGGCATCATCCTGCTGCCGCAAAGCCGCCAATTGCCGCCGGTGACCATGACCAACCAGGACGGCCAGCCGGTACTGGTCAACGAGTTGAAGGGCAAGTGGAGCCTGCTGTTCTTCGGCTACACCTTCTGCCCGGACATCTGCCCCACCACCCTCGCCCAACTGCGCCAGATCAAGAGCGAGTTGCCCAAAGAAGCTGTGGATAAGTTGCAGGTGATCCTGGTCAGCGTCGACCCGAACCGCGACACGCCGACTCAGCTCAAGCAATACCTGGGCTATTTCGACCCGCAATTCGAAGGCCTGACCGGCGCGAATGTGGACGATGTGCAGAAGGTGTCGAACGCGGTGAGCATCCCGTTCATTCCGGCGGACACGACCAAGCCGAACTACACGGTCGACCACAGCGGCAACCTCGCGCTGATCGGTCCGGATGGCACCCAGCGTGGGTTCATTCGTGCGCCGCTGAACAACCAGAAGCTGGTGGCGCAGTTGCCAGGGCTGTTGCAGCGCAAATAACAGGCAACACAAAACACAGGTGGGAGGGGGCTTGCTCCCGATGGCGGTGGGTCAGTCAACGTATGCATCGACTGAACTGCCGCTATCGGGGGCAAGCCCCCTCCCACATTGTTTGATCTGCGGTGTGTTGGGGAGCGAGTCGGATCAGAACGCTGGCTTGATCGCGCCTTTGTACTTCTCTTCGATGAACTTCTTCACTTCAGGCGTGTGCAGGGCTGCGACCAGCTTCTTCACGGCGTCCGAGTCTTTGTTGTCTTCGCGGGTCACCAGGATGTTCACGTAAGGCGAGTCGCTGCCTTCGATGACCAGAGCGTCCTTGGACGGGTCCAGTTTGGCTTCCAGCGCGTAGTTGGTGTTGATCAGCGCCAGGTCGACCTGGGTCAGCACGCGCGGCAATGTGGCGGCTTCCAGTTCGCGGAACTTGAGTTTTTTCGGGTTGGCGGTGATGTCCTTGATGGTCGACAGGATGTTGGTCGGGTCCTTCAGGGTGATCAGGTTGTGCTTGGCCAACAGCAACAGCGCGCGGCCGCCGTTGGTGGCGTCGTTCGGGATCACGACGTTGGCGCCGTCAGGCAGGTCGGCCAGGGTCTTGTACTTGCTGGAGTAAGCGCCCAGGGGCTCGAGGTGGACCGCGCCGACGCTCACCAGGTGTGTGCCCTTGGCTTTGTTGAACTCATCCAGGTACGGCTGGTGCTGGAAGAAGTTGGCGTCCAGGCGCTTTTCGGCCACTTGTACGTTGGGCTGCACATAGTCGGTGAAGACTTTGACCTGCAAGTCCACGCCCTCTTTGGCGAGTGCCGGCTTCACGAATTCGAGGATTTCCGCGTGGGGCACCGGCGAGGCGGCAACCGTGATGGTCTCGGCGTGGGCCGAAAACGCGGCGACGGCGGCGAAAGCAACCAGTAGTTTTTTCATCCAGCAAGCTCCTTGTTCGGGCATTTATCGGCGTATAGCCGGCAATAGCCGTTATTTTCGAGAAAAATGCACCACCAGCTTGTCGCCGACGGTTTGCAGAATTTGCACCAGGATCAACAACAGCACCACCGTGACGACCATCACATCGGTCTGGAAGCGCTGGTAGCCGAAACGGATGGCCAGGTCGCCCAGGCCGCCGGCACCGACGACGCCGGCCATGGCGGTGTAGGACACCAGTGTAATCGCCGTCACCGTAATCGCCGCGAAAATGCCGGGGCGGGCCTCAGGCAATAAAGCATGGGTGATGATCTGGCGCGTGCTGGCCCCCATGGACTGGGTGGCTTCGATGATGCCGCGGTCCACTTCACGCAGCGCGGTTTCCACCAGGCGCGCAAAGAACGGCGTTGCGCCCACGACCAGCGGCGGAATCGCACCGGCCACACCCAGCGAAGTGCCGGTGATCAGCACGGTGAACGGGATCATCACGATCAACAGGATGATGAACGGCAGCGAGCGCAGGATGTTCACGCTCAGCGACAGCAACGCGTACAGGCCTTTTTGCTCGAACAGCTGGCGCGGGCTGCACAGAAACAGCAGCACGCCCAAGGGCAAGCCGAGCAGCACGGTGAAGAACAGCGAACCGAACAGCATGGTCATGGTGTCGCCGGTGGCGAGCCAGATTTCGGACCAGTCGATATTGGCGAAGAAACTCATCAGGACTTCCATTAGCGCAGCACCTCCATGTGGACGTCGGCGGCGGTAAAGCGGGCAATGGCCGCTTCCATGTCACCGCCGGTGATGGCGAGGGTCAGTTGCCCGTAGGGGATGTCTTTGATGCGGTCGATGCGCCCGGCGAGGATGCTGTAGTCCACACCCGTTTCGCGGGCGATGTTACCCAGCAGCGGTGCGTAGGTCGCTTCGCCCTGGAACGTCAGGCGCACGATGCGGCCCGGTACGTGGGCGAAGTCATCGCGCTGCTCGCTTTCGTCGACCTGATCGGCTTCCTGGACAAAGCGCTTGGTGGTCGGGTGCTTGGGGTGCAGGAACACGTCGGCCACCGAGCCTTGCTCGACGATCACGCCGGCATCCATCACGGCCACCTGGTCGCATACGCGGCGGATCACGTCCATTTCGTGGGTGATCAGTACGATGGTGAGCTTCAACTCGCGGTTGATCTCGGCCAGCAGTTGCAACACCGAGGCGGTGGTCTGCGGGTCAAGGGCGCTGGTGGCTTCGTCGCACAGCAGGATTTTCGGCTTGGTTGCCAGGGCGCGGGCAATGCCGACGCGCTGCTTCTGGCCGCCGGACAGTTGCGCCGGGTACTTCTTGGCGTGGTCCGACAGGCCGACGCGCGCCAGCAGTTCGGCGACGCGCTGGTCGATGGCCTTGCGCGACAATTCGCCGGCCAGTGTCAGCGGCAGCGCCACGTTGTCGGCGACGGTCTTGGAGGCCAGCAGGTTGAAGTGCTGGAAAATCATCCCGACCTGCTGGCGGAAACGGCGCAGGCCGTTGGCATCCAGGGCCGTGACTTCTTCGCCATCGACGTTGATCTGGCCGCCGCTGGGTTGCTCGAGGCGATTGATCAGGCGCAACAAGGTACTTTTTCCCGCACCGGAGTGGCCAATCAGACCAAACACCTGGCCGTTCTCGACGCGCAGGTTGGTGGGGTGAAGCGCGGGGATTTCCTTACCGGCGACGCGGTAGGTTTTATGGACGTTATGAAACTCGATCACGTAGCGAACCTTGTGGGGCGCATGGAAAAGGGATCAGCGGTTAGCCGGGCGCGCATTTTAGCCTGTCCGTATAGCGGTTCTTAGCATTTATTTCGCATTCAACCAGCGATTTGGCAATAACGCGATCAAAGGTCATAAAAAAGGAACGGTGCAAATTCGTGTCAGTCACTACTTCAGCAACTCGATTTCCCGGGTGCCGTGCCTGGGGTTTTGCTCAAACGAGCCGGGGACCGCTCTGGCCACTTTGAATAAGGAGTTTTGTCTGATGAGTACCAACAAGCCAGCCATCCCGCCGAAGAGTGAACTGGCGGGCACCGATACCCTGGACCGTGGCAACACCAACGCCAAGCTGCAGGCCCTGGAGGCATTCCGTAGCGACGCGACCGGCCAGGCGCTGCGTACCAACCAAGGCGTGAAGATTTCCGATAACCAGAACACCTTGAAAGTCGGTGCCCGCGGCCCCTCGCTGCTGGAAGACTTCATCATGCGTGAAAAAATCACGCATTTTGACCATGAACGTATCCCGGAGCGCATCGTGCATGCGCGCGGTACGGGCGCGCATGGCTATTTTCAGACCTATGAGAACCATTCGGCGCTGAGCAAGGCCGGTTTCCTGCGTAACCCCGAGCATAAAACCCCGGTATTCGTGCGTTTTTCCACCGTGCAGGGCCCACGTGGTTCGGGCGATACGGTGCGCGACGTGCGCGGTTTTGCCGTGAAGTTCTTCACCGAGGAAGGCAACTTCGACCTGGTGGGCAACAACATGCCGGTATTTTTCATTCAGGATGCGATCAAGTTTCCCGACTTTGTGCATGCGGTAAAGCCTGAGCCGCACAATGAAATGCCTACCGGAGGCTCGGCCCACGATACGTTCTGGGATTTTGTCTCGCTGCAGCCGGAATCGGCGCACATGGTGATCTGGGCCATGTCTGACCGGGCTATTCCGAAAAGCCTGCGTGCCATGCAGGGGTTCGGTATTCACACCTTTCGCTTGATCAATACCGAAGGTAAATCGAGCTTCGTGAAATTCCACTGGCATCCAACAGTCGGCACCTGTTCCCTGGTGTGGGACGAAGCGCAAAAGCTTGCCGGTAAAGATACCGATTACCACCGTCGCGACCTGTGGGAAGCGATTGAGGGCGGTGACTACCCTGAGTGGGAGTTGGGTGTACAGATCGTTGCGCAAGAAGATGAGCATAAGTTCGACTTCGACCTGCTCGATCCGACCAAGATTATCCCCGAAGAGTTGGTGCCGATTACGCCGCTGGGCAAGATGGTGCTTAACCGCAACCCCGACAACTTCTTTGCCG
The DNA here is from genome assembly GCF_059423025.1 of Pseudomonas sp. GW704-F2. Taxonomy (NCBI): domain Bacteria; kingdom Pseudomonadati; phylum Pseudomonadota; class Gammaproteobacteria; order Pseudomonadales; family Pseudomonadaceae; genus Pseudomonas; species Pseudomonas sp. GW704-F2. The sequence continues at coordinate 81,334 of NZ_JBWKXO010000027.1, forward strand.
AAGTCGAGCAAGTCGCCTTTTGCCCTGGCCATATCGTGCCGGGTATCGACTTCACCAACGACCCGCTACTGCAAGGCCGCCTGTTTTCCTACACGGATACCCAGATCAGCCGACTCGGTGGGCCGAACTTTCATGAGCTGCCGATCAATCGGCCTGTAGTGCCTTTCCATAATGGTCAGCGGGATGCCCAGCATCGCACTGTGATCGATAAGGGCCGGGCTGCGTATGAGCCGAATTCGATCGATGGCGGTTGGCCGAAAGAAACGCCGCCCGCGGCTCAGGAGGGTGGTTTCGAAACCTATTACGAGCGCGTCGATGCCAACAAGGTGCGCGAGCGCAGTGAATCGTTTGGCGATCACTTCTCCCAGGCCACGCTGTTTTTTAACAGCATGAGCCACCATGAGAAAGAGCACATCATTGCGGCCTACAGTTTTGAGTTGGGCAAGGTGGAGCGCGAGGTTATCCGTGCCCGTCAGGTCAATGAGATTCTGGCCAACATCGACCTGGAACTGGCCAGGCGCGTTGCACAGAACCTGGGCCTGCCCGCACCGACCAAAGGCACGGTGCCGCCGCGCAAGGCGTCGGTGAAAGCGTCGCCGGCGTTGAGCCAGGTGAACCTGCTGTCGGGCGATATCAAAACGCGCAAAGTGGCGATTCTGGCGGCCGATGGTGTCGACGGCGCGGCAATTGCCGCATTGAAGAAAGCGCTGCAAGCCGAGGGCGCACACGCCAAGTTGCTCGGGCCGACCTCGGCGCCGGTCACCACGGCCGATGGCAAGCATCTGGCGGTGGATGCGTCGATGGAAGGCCTGCCCTCGATTGCGTTTGATGCGGTGTTCGTGCCTGGCGGTAAGGCGTCGATCAAGGCGTTGAGTGGGGACGGCGTGGCGTTGCACTACCTGCTGGAGGCCTACAAGCACCTGAAGGCGATTGCCGTGGCCAGTGACGCGAAGCCCTTGCTCGACCTGCTCAAGCTCGAGGCGGATGCGGGGTTGATCGTGGGGGCGGATGCCAAGGCGTTCAAGGCGTTCTTTAGAGCGATTGCCCAGCATCGGGTCTGGGAGCGTGAGCCGAAGGCCAAGGCGGTTCCGGCTTAAGCCATCTGCTGGTGGTTAGATCGCCATCGGGGGCAAGCCCCCTCCCACACTTTGAATGTATTCACCGTTCAAAATGTGGGAGGGGGCTTGCCCCCGATGGCTTTATTCCGCCTTGCGCGGAATCAGCACAACCTGCGCCGGAATAGTCTTCAGGATCTGCCGGTGAATCGTCAGGTCGTAGCCCGAATCAATGCGCTTGACCCGTTTGCTCAGCAAGGTCGCCAGCCACGGGTAATCCTGGGTGCGCGGTGCCTGGATGGTCACATCGCACTGGTAATTCACCACGTCGGTGGCGATGGCATCCAGCTGATGGCGCAGCTCTTCGATGTCTGTGAGGTTCAGCGCCACGGTGGTGCTCTGCGCGGCCGGGTCGATGACCTTGGCGGCGGGCTTGGTTTCGGCGGCCTTGAGGGCGGCCTCGGCTTTGTCCAGCTCGGCTTTGCGTGCATGGGTGATGGCGCTGTTGACGCCACCGGTCAACGCCGGAGCCTTGGGCATCAATGCGCGGGCGCGGCTGAGGGCGGTAGCGGCGGCGTTGACATCACCTTTTTGCAACACGATCTGACTGCGTTGCAGGTAGGCTTCGGCCAGTTGACGCTGGTAAGCCTCGAGCGCCGGATCGTTGGGCGACTGGGCTTGCAGCGCGGCCAGTTGGTCTTCGGCGGTGGCCAGCTCGCTGCTGGCCAGGTTTTGCTGCAGTTGCGCGATGGCGACAGCGCGTGCGTCCGGGGCCTCGGGGGGGCG
>NZ_JBWKXO010000028.1:0-83067 GCF_059423025.1 Pseudomonas sp. GW704-F2
CCCTTCCCCCTCCGACCCCAGGCCCGGCAACGGCTGATAACCGTCGTGGTGAACTTCAATTACCTGATAACCGGCATTGAACAGCGGACGCGGGTGGCCGACTAACAGCATCGGATAACCGGCGCGCAACCCCGTGGCTCGACCGCTGCCATGAAACTCCCGTTGACGGCAACCGATGGCCTGGGCGCGGCGATTGGCCAACCATTGCCCCTGTTCGAGCGAACCGAAGTGCTCGCCATACAACCCTTGTCCGCCGATAAATACAGACGAACCAGAGACGGCCTCTCGTTGTGCGGTTGAGGCATCTGCGCCAAGGCTGGCAGCTGCCACCGAAGCATTGACCTCTAACTTCAACTGCGCGTTGCTCGCGGAAAAGTCCTGGAGCGTGACCCCCGCCGCTTGCCGCACGAGTTTGCGCTCGAAGGTCCGCGCCACCGCCAGGACCCGGCCTACCTCCAGTTCCGAATCTTGGCGGCGATAGGTCAGCAGACTGGGGAGTTGCGGCTGGTACAGTCGGTCGCCACAGAACACCAGCGCCTCGCCGTCAGGCCCCTGCTCAAAGAAGTAATACACGCCGAAATATTCAAGAAGACGTGAAATAAAGGCGAAGCTGGTTTCTTCGAACTGGCAGGTAAACGTCGCCTGAGTCAGCGGATCATCGGCCAGCGGCAGGCGGATATCGAAGTCATACGCCGAACCGGGCAAACCGTTCATACCCGGCCCTTCGACAGTCAGCTCGGCCAACTTGAGCACGTCGCGAATCAGCTCCGGCAGACTTTTGTCCAGCCAGATTTCCGAAAAGCGGAAATGCCGCAACTGCACGAAGCGCGGTTCCAGCACCACGCGGTAGTAGTAATACAAGGAGTCGGCGTCGAGATAATCCACCTCCGTGACCACGCCCTGATAGGGATGCGGCTGCCCCAACGCATCGCTCAGGGTCAATATCGCCCGGTTGCCCAGCAGCGCTTCGTCGTCGAACAATGGATTGATCGTGGCCAGCCGAACCTCGAAGCGATAGGGCTGAGAGAGCTTTTCCTCGCCCTGCCACTGCTGCACCCATAATGTTTCGAGCAGCAGCGAGGGGGCCAGGCTGGCGAAAGTGCAGAGCGCATGATCATTGAGAGCCATCAATCAATCCTTGTTCTTCAGTCGGTAAACGAGCGGTCACTCTAGGGGCTCAAGCAGCGCTTCACGCTCGGGTAAAGACCTGATCGCATCGACGTCTTGCGTGGTAATGATCCACTCGCCGCGCGCATCCACCGCCACATGCAACCCAGCCAGCGGCCGCTGATCGGCAATCGCCCCGAGCAAGACGTCAGACAGGCGCGGTGTCAGGCTCTTACGCAAAATGAAGTCGATATTGCGCGCCCCGCTTTCCACTTCCGTGCAGCGCGCGGCGATAGCGTCGGCAACCTCTTCTGCAAACGTCAGACGGACTTTCGACGAAGCCAGCAGACGCTCGCTGAGCCGGCCCAGCTTGAGGCGCACGATGCCCGCCAGTTGCGCGCCCCCCAGGGTGAAGAACGGCACGATGGTCATGCGCGCCAGCAGCGCCGGTTTGAAATGCCGGGACAGGGTCGGGCGGATTTTTTCCGCGAGGGTGTCCGGGTCGGGCCGCCCGTCGACGCACAGGTTCTGGATTTCTTCGGTGGCCAGGTTGCTGGTCAGCAGCACCACGGTGTTGGAGAAATCAATCTGCCGCCCTTCGCCGTCGGACAGGCTGCCCTTGTCGAAGACCTGATAGAAAATGTTCACCACGTCCAGGTGGGCTTTTTCCACTTCATCGAGCAACACCACCGAATACGGACGCTTGCGCACCGCCTCGGTCAACATGCCGCCCTCGCCGAAGCCGACATAGCCGGCGGGCGAACCCACCAAGCGGCTGACGGTGTGCTTCTCCTGGTACTCGCTCATGTTCACCGAGATCATTGCCTGTTCGCCGCCGAACAGATGTTCGGCCACGGCCAGGGCGGTTTCGGTCTTGCCGACCCCCGATGGCCCGACCAGCAGGAACACTCCCAACGGCTGTTGCGGATCGCGCAGGCCGGATTGCGCGGCCTTGAGAATTTCCGCGATCTGCTCGACGGCGGTGTCCTGACCGCGAATACGCATCTTGAGGTTGTCGGCCAGGGCCAATACGCCGCCCGCCGCATCGCGCAGCACTTTGCCCAGCGGCACGCCAGTCCAGTCGGAGACGACCTGGGCAATCGCATCGGGGCTGACTTCGGTGAACAGCAACGGCGCGTCGCCTTGCAGTGCAGCCAGGGCTTCACGGGCCTGATCCAGCTCGGCCTGACGTTCCTCCAGCGAGGCCAGTACCTGCACAACCTCGCCTTCGGCCGGAACCGGCAGATCCTGTGCTTGCCGGGTCAGTTGCTTGCGTGCTTCAAGGACGCGCAGCGCCGCGTCGCGCTCGGCCAGCCAGCGGACTTCCAGCGCAACCCGACGCTCGTCAATCTCAGCCTGTTCGTCGGCGATATCCGTCAGGCGCTGGTCTTCTACGGGGAAACCATTGCCACGGTCGCGCTCCAGTGCGCTCTGTTCACGCGCCAGACCGGACAACTGCCGCTCCATGCGCTCCAACTCGGCAGGCTTGATGCCCAGGCCGATGCGTACCCGGGCGCTGGCGGTGTCGAGCAAGTCGACGGCCTTGTCCGGCAGCAAGCGCCCGGTGATGTAGCGATCCGACAATTCGGCGGCGGCGACGATGGCGTCGTCACGCACGCTGACCCCGTGGACTTTTTCGTAGTGCCCCTTGAGCCCGCGCAGGATCAACACTGCGGTTTTGACACTCGGCTCGTCCAGCTTGACCAGCTGGAAACGACGCGCCAGGGCCGGGTCTTTCTCGAAGTACTTCTTGTACTCCGACCAGGTCGTGGCGGCGATGGTGCGCAACTCGCCACGGGCCAATGCGGGTTTGAGCAGGTTGGCCGCATCCGAGCCACCCGCCGCGCCGCCGGCGCCGATCAGCATGTGCGCTTCGTCGATGAACAGGATCACCGGCGTGGTGGAGGCCTTGATCTCTTCGATGACGCCACGCAGACGGTTTTCGAACTCGCCCTTGACGCTGGCGCCCGCTTCCAGCGCACCGAGATCCAGGCTGAGCAAACGTGTGTTTTTGAGGAAGTCGGGGACTTCGTCCTGGCTGATCAACAACGCCAGCCCCTCAACCACGGCGGACTTGCCCACACCCGGCTCGCCCACGGCGATGGGGTTGTTTTTACGCCGCCGGGCGAGGATGTCGATCATCTGGCGAATCTCATCATCGCGCCCGAAAATCGGGTCGATGCGCCCCGCCGCTGCCTTGGCGGTCAGGTCTTCGCAAAAGCGCGCGATATTGTCTTCGGCTGCGGGCGCACTGCCGCCGGCGCCGGCCAACGAAGCAGAGGCCGCGCCGGTCTGCAGGCTGTCCAGCGGACCTTCGCTGGAGCCGCCCAACAGTTGAGCGAACTCTGCGGTCAGGGCATCGGTGGAAATCGGCTTGAGCAGTTCGCCGTAACGCGTGCCAGCACTGTAGTAGCCCAGGCGCGATACCAGCGCCAGCAGCAGCGAACCGCCGCGAATCCGCCCGCTGCCGACCACCAGCGAGGCAATCAGCCAGGCGTCCTGAATCCATTCGGTGAGCAGGCCAGCGAACACCGGACGTCCCGGGTTGCCGTTTTTCAACTGCGCCAGCCCCTCATCCAGCAGCGCACGCAAGCGCATCGGATCGATCTCGAAGCGGGCGAGAATGCGCGTCGTATCGGCATCCGGATCTTCCAGCAACTGGCGCAGCAGGTGCTCCAGGGAAATCTCGTAGTGAGCGCGCGCCAGGGTCTGGCCCGCCGCGTTCTCCAGGGCCTTGGTGCTGTACACATTGAGCCGTGCGAACAGCGGTTTGAGTTCTACCTGAATCATCTAGCGAGCCCTCTCTTCGAGCATTGGTCCGTGTTCGGCCGTCAGCATGAATACAACGTCGTCCTGTGTGTCTCCGTCACCGAGCCAGGTATCCAGGCCCAGCCGCTGCCAGCCGCCGCCCAGCGAAGCGCACTGCTGCTTATCTGCCGCAAGACGCATGACCAGACGGCTGCGTAGCGGCGTCTGCAAATACAATCCCACCAAGCGTTCGAGCTTTTGATACAGCGCCTGCCCCGGCAATAACCCGTGAAAACGCTCGGTACTCAGTGACGTCAGGCGGATATCCAGCGTGCCGCTGCGGTCCATGACTTCACGACCGAGCAGGCTGTTTTCGCCCAACACCCCGCACTGCGTGCCCAGGTAAGTGCGTGCCGTGCGGTCGATCCGCAGGCGCGTCTCGACACACGGCACGACTTCCACCGTCACATCGCTGAGTACCGCCTTGACCAACTGCTGCAGCCCCAGGGCCGAGCGCGGGTACTGGTTGAACAACCCGGCATACCGCAGCAAGTCGATGGATTGATCGCGCTGCTCCGGACGCGCATCCGCAATGCCGATCAGCGCCTGCAACTGACGCAGGCTCTTGACGTCGCGCCGCTCGGTAATGTCGATCCAGATCCGGTGCTTTTCCCAGGCACGGAACAGCAACGGATAGAGCGAGGCATGCAGGATGTCGAGAAAGTCACGTCCCGCCGAATGGCCCAGCAGTTGCTCGTCGATCAGGTCTTCGGTGTAAAACGTCGGCAACGGCGAAGTGACGCCATACAGCCCGAAGAAGTTGGCCTCGATCCGATAACGGCCGTCGTCGTCCTGCTCGATCCCTTCGATATCCCGCAGCGGAAACCCGAGCCCCAGCCGCGGCCGGACCCGCACGTTGTCGACGAAGTGTTTTTCGCTCGGAAAACGTAGGCGCAACAGGCGCAAGGCCTGGAAAAACCCGAACTCGCCGCCGTCATCGAGCAGCGGATCGATCACAACAGGCGTTGGTGCCCGATCTTCGCTGGCCATTTCAAGGTCTCGTGGTTGACGCTGTCGAACAGCGTGAAGGCGGTAAAGCTGTTGATGGCCGTACAGCCGGCGAAAAACTCATCCAGCACGCAACCGAACAGGTAGAAATTGCCGGGGCTGAGAAAATAGTCGCCCCGGCACTCGACCCGGACCACACTGCCTTCGATCGGCAGCCCGCGAATAAAACGCCGCTCGTGGCTGACGGTGACTTTTTCGATGGCATCGATGCGCCGCTGGTTGGCGTCCTGGGCCCCTTCGCCGACGCTCGGCAGATACAGCGCGAGCAGGCCGCGCAGGTAGTCGCGATCGGCCAGGCGGAAGTGGTTGGCATTGAGCTGCGAGAGCATGCGCCACAGCAACTTGTCGTCGAACTTGGGCGGCTGGCACGGCGTAATGCCGCGAATGCTCTTGAATTCGACCCTGGGCGGCGTGTTGTCGGTGGGCTGGTTCAAATCCCCCAGGCGCAGGCTTTCCGGCAGCTTGCCATTGGTGCAGAGCAAGCCGATGGACAAGGTCATCTCGCCCGGCACTTTGCCTTCGCTGTAGGGCAGGCTCAGATAGTGGTCATAACCTTGGGCATCGATGCTCGAGGCGCGGATGCGCAGGTTATAGGTGTCGCGCTGCGAGAAGGTATTGAACGGCTCCAGCAGCCGCTCCCCGCCTCCGGCGGAATAAGCACTGACCTTGAGCACCGAATGAATCCGCATGCTCATGCGCTGGCCATGGTCGGCAGGCTGGATGCGATAGTCGACTTGCTTGTGGTCGATGCGCAGCGGGTGTGCGTCCTGGGCGAACAGATTGATCGCCGGCGTCACCCCCAGCAAAAAGCTGTTGGCCGACAGGTTCGGTGTCCAGTCCGGCAGGTTCTCGAACATCAGGCGCACGCTGAAGCGCCCGTCTGCGCCTCTGGCTCGCCACTGTTTGAAGCCGCGAAACTCGATAAACAGGAATTTCTCGGGCAGCGCGAAGTATTCCTGCAGGCACCGATAGGCCGGGTGCGCGGTATCGGGAAACGGCAGCAAGGCGTTGCTCGCATCGAATCCCAGTCCACGCAAATGGCTGGCCGGCAATACCGTCATGGGCTGCTCTTGCGCAGAGATGCGAATCTCGCGCAGGTTGAGCTGCAACAGACGCAATAACTTGGAGCCATCGACCAGGCCATCCCCCAGATAGAAACGCAGGCTGTCAGCCAGCCAGCTATTCGGGTCGGCGGTGGTAAAAGCGAAGTCCAGGACCAGGCTGCGCTCTTCACCGGCGCCGCCGTCCCAGCGGCTGCCGAGCAGTTGCAGCGGTTCCAGGTCGACCGCCGCTGTACTGCTAAAGCGCACGCGCTGGCCATCGACCGGCACCGAGGCAATTTCGCAGCCGGGCTCGATACGCGTAACCTCCTGCAATGCCGTGCGCGGCTGAAATTGCAGCAGCGTCAGGCAGGGCAACGGTTGCAGGTAATGGGGATAGAGCAGCTGCGCCAACTCTTGAATGAACTCGGGAAACTCGTCGTCCAACCGTTGGCGAACCATCCCGGTAAGAAACGCCACACCTTCGAGCAAGCGTTCGACGTCCGGGTCATTGGCCGAGTCCACCCCCAGCAGCGGCGCCAGGGCCGGGTTGCGGCGAGCAAACTCATCGGCCAGACGCCGCAGTTGGTTGAGTTCACTTTGATAATGGCTGTTGAGCATGACTTAGTGCATCGCCAGGGACACGCGACCGTCCGAAGACACACGCGTTGCCAGGTGAATAGGAATGTCCCGATCGTCGATCGACACTACGCCCTCAAGACTGAAACTCAGCGACAACACTTCCTGGGCACCTTCGGCGACCAGAATGCGCGGCGATTTCAAGCGAGGCTCGTAGCGGGCGATCATGCGCGTCATGTTCTCGATTATTTGCGTGGTCTCGCCGGTCGCAAACGAACCGGCCAGATTGGTGAAGTCGGGTACGCCAAACTCGGCGTCAATCGGCACGCTGCCGCGCCGGGTATTCAAAATGCGTTGCAGATGCTGGACGATCGACTGCGTCAACACTTCAGCCTGGGTCAGGTGCGTGCGGCCGGTTTCGGCCTGCAGGCTTGTGATGCGCTCCAGCAATCGCTTTTCTCTCAACGCGGTGTACCTTCTGCAATAACAAGAACACCGCCCTGGACCAGGGCGGCATTGAACCGTCGAGCCGGGCTTACGCTTTTGGCGCCAACCACGAGTCTTCGGCTTCGATACCGTCCGGCACCCAGGTCCAGACGATTTTTTCGTAGGTGATGCCGATGTCTTCCATATGGCCCATTTGCTTGAACTCAGGGCTCAACACGTTCGGCACCCAGGTGCGGGCCGAAACGAGCACGGCATTGCTCAGGGTGATGGTGTAGTACTTTTCTTCGGTGCCTTTAGGCGAGATCCGATAGAACTCCAGGACTACCGACTTGAGTTGCTCGCCGGAGGTCAGGGCTTGCAGCAGCTTTGGAGAAGACTTATCGATTTCCTTGGTCAGGGTCATGCCCTGGTGGACACGCTTGCCGGCCGGCAGGCCGGTCTGCGGGTTCTTGGGAATATCGATCAGGTGTTCGACGGCCTGAACAAGGATCTTTCCTTCATGACCGGTAACCGTGCTGGAACCTTCGATCTTGCCTTGGTTCTGGCCTTCGATACTCAAGTAGCATGGCATTGGCATAACGTGTACTCCGGGTTTAATCAGTGAGTTTTCAGGCATCGATCAGCGCCTCTGGCCCTGTCTCGCTGCGTTGAATCCATCTTATGGAAACGCCGAGGCAATGACCCTCGGGTGAACACCTGAATGGGCAACGGCGGCGTTGCCCATTCGCGCTACCGATCAGCTCTTGTCGAGCTTGCCCACCAGCGACAGCGTGAAAGACGCGCCCATGTACTTGAAGTGCGGACGGACTTTCAAACCGACGCGGTACCAGCCTGGATCGCCTTCGACGTCGCTGACGGTAATCTCCGCCTGACGCAGTGGACGACGGCTGCGCACACCGGCGGCGGGGTTATCCATGTCGGCCACGTACTGGCGAATCCAGGTGTTGAGTTCCGACTCCAGGTCGCCACGCTCTTTCCAGGTGCCGATGTTTTCGCGCTGGATGACCTTGATGTAATGGGCCAGGCGACTGACCACAAAGATGTACGGCAGTTGGGTGCCCAGCTTGTAGTTCAGCTCGGCTTCCTTGCCTTCTTTGTCATTGCCGAAGAACTTGGGCTTCTGGCACGAGTTGGCGGAGAAGAACGCCGCGTTATCGGTGTTCTTGCGCATGGTCAGCGCGATAAACCCCTGCTCGGCCAGCTCGAACTCGCGACGCTCGGAAATCAGCACTTCGGTCGGGATCTTGGTCTGGGTTTCGCCCATGGCCTCGTAGTTGTAGATCGGCAAATCACCGACGGTGCCGCCGCCCTGTGGGCCAATGACGTTGGCGCACCAGCGGTACTGGGCAAAGCTGTCGGACAGGCGACTGGCAAAGGCAAACGCGGCGTTGCCCCACAGGAAGTCCTGGTTGCCGCCACCGACGTTCTCGTTGTAGCGGAACGTCTTGGCAGGGACCGTGTCTTCGCCATAGGGCGTGCGCAGCAGGAAGTGCGGCAATGTCAGGCCAACGAAACGCGCGTCGTCGCTTTCACGAAAGGCATTCCATTTGGTGAACTGCGGCCCCTCGAAGACGGCTTGCAGATCCTTGAGATTGGGCAGGTCGGCAAAGCTGTCGATGCCGAAGAACTGCGGGCCGGCCGCGGCGATGAAGGGCGTGTGGGACATCGCCGAAATCGCGGCGACCGACTGCAGCAACTTCATGTCCTGTGGGCCGGGGTTGAACTCGTAGTTACCGATGATCGAGCCGAACGGCTGGCCGCCGAACTGGCCGAACTCGGCGGTGTACACCGCCTTGTACAGACCCGAACGGGTGATCTCCGGCGCATCCTCGAAATCTTCGAGCAGCTTCTCTTTGGACACGCTGAGGATTTCCAGCTTGTTGTTCTCGCGAAAATCCGTGCGGTCGACCAGAAACTTCAGCGAGCGCCAGGACGACTCCAGCTTCTGGAACTGCTGGTGGTGAATGATCGCGTCGACCTGCCGGCACAGCTTGGCATCCAGCGTGGCGATCATGTCGTCGATCAACCCGGCGCTGACCTTCTCGGCCTGCCGGGCCGGCTCGAGCAGTTCGGTGACAAACGCTTCGAGGCCCTGACGGGTGACGGCATACGCCTCGTCGCCCGGCTTGACGCGCGTCGCTTCCACCAACTGATCCAACAGGGAAACCGACTCGACCACCTGGCCGGTCGTGCTCGCTGCCTGACTCTTTTCTTCGCTCATGGGTTATTCCTTGTCCTTTACGCCAAGTTCCGAGAGCAAACGCTCGCGGGCCCCGTCATCGTTCATCAGGGCCTGCAGCTGCTTGCGAAACTCCGGCAAGTTACCCATCGGCCCTTTCAAGGCCTTGAGCGAATCCCGCAGGGCGATCAGTTGCTGCAACTCGGGAACCTGGGCCACGATGGCATCCGGCTCAAAATCGCGAATGGACTGGAAGGTCAGCGAGACCGGGATCTGCTCGTCCTCCGGCGCGTTTTCCGCCAGATGATTGGGCACCGCCAACTGCAGGCTCAGGTTCTGGCCCTTGAGCACATCGGTGAAGTTGTCTTTGTCGACGCGGATCGGTTTGAGGTCTTCAACCGGCGTGTCGTCTTCACGCAAGGTGAAGTCGCCGATCACCAGTTGCTTGAGCGGCAGCTCGACCTGTTCCTGCGCGCCGCCGGTGTCAGAGCTGTAAACAATATTGACGCGCTCTTTAGGCGCGACCGAACCTTCACTAGCCATTAAATCTCACTCCTGTTTACCGGACTCGCTCAACGCAGCCGTTAGAAAACTCATGGCATGGATATGCACACGCCTGCCAGGTATTGCCTGTTGCCCATTCAACTTGCCGGCGGGCTGGCCAAACGCCAGAACGCCGGCAAATCCATTGCCGCCAACTGTTGCGCCCACAGCGCTCTCGAACCGCCGTCGTCATGCGCCAGTGCCAACTCCAACAACGGCCGGACCAGCTCCGGCTCCCAACGATCGAGGCCCTGCTCCGTCGCTTCCTGGAGCAACACATCCAAGGCAACACCCAACTGCGGGCGCGGGTCGAAACGCTGTAGCAGATGGCATTGGGCAGCGCGCAGGCGAAACCGCTCGCGGCCGCTGCCAGCCTCTCGCACGGCGCTCTGCAAGCGCGCCAACGCTTCGTTCAAACGGCCTTCGGCGGCATCACGCGCGACTTCATCGATCAGCGTTTGCAGCCCATCCGTGGCGCCGCTGCCGGCCGCCGGTGCCAAACCTTCGAGCCAACTGCGGGTCGCGCCGTCGGCGAACGGCTGGCCGTCGGCGAATGTCAGCTCGACCAGCGCCGGCAGGCGCGCCAGAAAATGACGGGTTTCCAGGGCCAGGCTGGCAGCACCGGCCTGCGCCGCCGAACCGAGCCTCAAGAGCGCGGCGTGACTGGCCCGATTGAGGTCCAGCCAGCACGGATAACTTGGTAACCGACCTTCGCAAAAACGCACGATGTCCAGTGGCTCGCCAACGCTCTGCAAGCGGCTGAAACTTTCGAGTTCCGCGTCCGAAGGCGGCGGCACGCGTGTCGTGTAGCCTTGCGCAGGAGGGACCTGCTCCAGGGTCGTCCACGCCAATTGGCGATTGAGGCGAAACAGCAACGGCAAGGTCGCCCGAGACTCCAGGCAAAACCCCAGCAGCGGTGCAAGCGCGGCAAACACGCTATTGACCGCGTTCTCGATGGCTTCATCGCTCTCAAGACGGCCCAATGGCGGAGCCGGCACAAGGGCCGGAAGCGGCGCCGAAGGGGCGTGCGCAACCGGCGTCGGGAGCGCTGTAGGCGCATCGACTGCCGCTGGAACCTCTTCCGCCGTCACCGCTATTGGCTCGACACCCGCTTGCACGGGCAACTGCGATAGGCGACGACGCAACGCAAAAAAACTCGGGCCGTCGGCGTCCCGGTCGCGCCAATGGCGATCGATGGCGTCCCAGTCTTCGAGCAACTGCGCCAATTGTTCTCCGGGCACCGCTTCGAAGTTGGCTTCAAGTTTTACGGCGAGCCACTCGAGCATCCACTCGGCCTGGTTGCGCCGGGCACGCAATCGAGCCGGCGGCGGGGTCAGGGTCTCCCAATACAGCTCAAGCATTTCGCGCACTATATGCACGCCGGTCGCCAGGCCGGAAATGCCTTGCAGAGTGGTCCAGGCACATAACAACCAGACCGCGGCATTAAAGTCCTTGCCCTCTTCTCGCAGCACTTTTACACAGGCATCGGCGACTTTCTGCCAATCCACTCCGGACTCGGCGTGGATATTGTTCAATTTATCCACTTCGATTTGCGCGAGGGAAAAAGCCAGCCCTTCCCGAGGATTAACGCCAGCAGGATGAGTCAAACTGATCGCAAACGAACCTACTTCCCGGTCGAGGCAACTCATCCGTTACTCCTTACTTCAATAGGTTGTTTGATACATCGTTGCCGCGTAAAAAAAATCGCCGCCGATGCCGGGTTGATTTATGCAGCGGTGACGATCTTCATTGATTGATCCAAGGCCCGATATTCCGCCCACCGCGGCTGTAATCCGCCAAGCCAAAGCCCCGCGCGTTGAAGCGTCGGACAAGCATGTGTCAGCCAAGGCGCCGGGGCCATCGGGTGAACACCTGAAGTACTCGCCGGTTTAACGTACCCGTTCAGATCATCGCGCCGAAAATAACAAGGCCAATACCCAGCGCACTTTGCTTGAGAAACAAGCGCACGCGTTCACAGCGTGGAAACACATAAACGCTGTCAAATGCGAATTCGCGTCAATCTATCAAGCGCCTTGCAGATGGCTTGACCCTGCGTTGCAACTTTTCAATTATTTTCAGGCGCCCTGCCCCGCTCTTGCCGCCGCCAGAAAGTGCGCAACAAGTTGGATACAAGAGGGATTGTCATTACTTTCATGGAGAAACCGGTTATAAGGAGCACAACAACCCATTCTGACTGGCTGCCGCTAGGCAGCACGGACGTACAGTGGGAAGATGCAACGCCTGTTCACGGGGCGTGAACATAGGCTTTCCGGGTTGTAGTGAATCCATGAACAAACCAGCCTCACTGATATGCGCCCCTAAACACGTCGGCTCCAGGCACGCCCATGATCACTTCGAGGTCAGCGCCGAGCCGGTTGCCAACCAACTGCTGGCCTGGCGTGATCGGGTCGGACACGTCATCGACGTCCTGCCTACATCCCACGCAACCACCACGCCCTTCAACGCGAGCATTGACCGCTACAAATTGAGTGATCGCGTCTTCACCGACTGCTCAAGCGACGCCTTGTTGCTCGACCGTTCGATTGCGCGCATCTCTACCGACAAGGTCCGGGACTATGTTTTCCAGGTCTTCACCCAAGGCGCAATGGAGTCCATTCGAGGCGGCCCCCAGGAACATGGCGCGTCCGCCAGGGCGAGCATCGTTGCCATGGACATGAACCAGCCGATCAAAATGAGCCGGGGGCGTTGCCGCGTATTGACCTTCTTTGTCTCGCGCACGGTGGTGGAAGCGGCGCTGCCGCATGCCGAGTCGATCCACGGGCGTGTCTTCGAGAATACGACGCCTATGACCCAATTGATGATCGAGCACGTCGAGGCGTTTTCCAGAAAGCTGCCGGTTATCAGCAGCGCCGAGGCCGCGTCGACATTCGATACCGCCGTTCAACTCATGCTCGCGGCCTTCTCGAAACAGGCCAAGCTGGGTGGGCACGTGCGGGCGGCGGCGCGCAGTGCGATGTTCGATAAAGCCAGGCGTTATGTGCAGAACAACCTGTATCAACCCTGGCTGACGCCAGAGTACGTGCTGATGGCCATGCAGCTGCCTCGCGCCACGCTCTACCGTCTGTTCCAGCATGAGGGAGGGTTGGGTCGTTACATCCTCAACTGCCGTCTGCGTGAAGCCGCGGACGAACTGGTGCGCTATCCGGACCGCCAGGTGATTGAGATCGCCTACAGCCTGGGCTTTAACAGCGCATCGGCGTTTACCCGCGCGTTTCGTCGTCGCTATGACCTGGCGCCGCAGGACCATCGCCTGATGGCGGCACAGCGAATGGGCAACGCTATGCCGGGGCACCGTAACGTCGCTGGCCGAATCGATCAGTGAGCCGGCTACCGCGCTGGAAATTTCACCAGTGCGAACAGGCTGACCAATAGCGCGCCCAGCAGATACCAGGAAGGCGCCATTGCGTTCTGGGTAACTCCGATCAACCACGTCACAAAAAACGGGCAGAACGCCCCGAAGATCGTCACGCCGAAACTGTAGACCATCGACATCCCCGTGGCCCGGTGATGCGCCGGAAAAGCCTCCATGATCATGACGGTAGCGACGCCGTTGTTGCCCATCGCGACAGCCGAATAGATGCCGATGATCAGCAAGGAAGCCAGCTCGCCGACCCCATGGGTCAAGGCCAGGAACACCGGATAGACCAACAGGATGCTGAGGATCATCGTCACGTATTGGGTCGGTTTGCGTCGCGGCAGCCGGTCGGCGAACCGCGCAAACAATGGCGCGGCAATGAACAGCATCGCGCTGGAAAAGCACGCCGAAAGCAAGCTCATGCTCGGCGACAGGCCTAACGTGCGGACCAGATAGGTCGGCATGTAGAGCACCATCAGGTAGATGCTTGCGGTGGGGGTTGCCATCATCAAGATCCCCAGCAATAGCTGGGGGCGGTGGTTTTTCAGCAAGACACGCAGCGACGGCGACTGGATACCACGCCGTGTTGTCTCCACCATATTGCGCCGAATGAACCACCCAAACGGCGCAATCAAAAGCCCAAGCACGAAAGGAATACGCCAGCCCCAGGCCAGCAACTGTTCGGGGGTCAGCAATGCGGTCGTGGTGGCACCGACAACCGCCCCCACCAAAACCGCGGCCGCCTGGCTGGCAGAACGCCAACTGACCAGATAGCAGCGTTGATTGCGCGCCGCCAGCTCCATCAGCACCACGGACGACACGCCGATCTCTCCTCCGGTCGCGAACCCCTGCAGCAACCGCGAGAGCACCAGCAACACCGTTGCGGTGACGCCGATCGATGCATGCGTCGGCATGAACGCGATCAAGGCGGTACCGGCTGCCATCAATAGATTGGTGACATTCAAGCCGGCTTTTCGCCCTTTGCGGTCGGCGAGGTTGCCGATCACGATTGCGCCCAGCGGGCGCATCGCGAAACCGATGCCAAACGTCAACAACGCCATCAGCAACGAGGCGAACGAACTGTCCGATGGGAAAAACAGCTTGCCGATGATCACGGCAGAAAAGCTGTATACCGTGAAGTCGTAGATCACCAGGCCATTGCCAACGACTGTCGCGACTATCACCTTCTTCGATTGCCTGAAGGTCACCGGACAATCGCCAGATTCAAGATAAGACATTTAGGCCGAGGTCCCGTCGAGTCAATCAAAGCGCGCTGGGTAGCGAACACGTGGGCCCAAAAGGCCCCTCATGGGCACGTTGGGCGCTAACAGCTCGATCGACGGGCTATTGATTTGTAGTAGCGTCCTGGCGGGAGCATCCTACGGAACAATATCAGGCTTGTATGTACCCCTTTTATAACGCCAGCAGGCGCGCACTCACTGCGGCTCCGCGCCGCACGCTTGATGTCGGAAGATCACGAGCGCTCGCACTGATTGACCCGTTGAGCGCTTTTGACGATCGCCGAACCTATCAATCAGCCCGCCGCTCTTTCCCCCACACGTTGACGTGACACATTCAACGCCACCAACGACGCCAGGATCGCCATCACCATCCCCGCAAGAAACCCACCGCTATACCCCGCCTGCGCAGTCAACCCCACCAGCAAGGTCGAAGACAGCATTTCCCCCAAATCACGTGTACTTTGCACGGCGGTCATGTCCGTACCGGCCTGGTCGCTTTGCGCGGCGAAGGCCATGGAGGCAGTCATGATCACCACCGAGGTGGCGCCGGTCGCGAACGAGCCCAGGCCCACGGCCAACCAGATCAGTCCGGTTTGCGTGGCAAGCATGCCGTTGGCTTGCAGCAGCCAGGTCAACGCGGCAGCGCCGGCCATGCCCACCGCCAGGATGAACGTCGGCCACAGCCCCAACACCCGGATCAACCATGCACCACCGCCGCAGCCGAGGACGATGGTGACCACGCCGCCGCTCATGCCCAGTTGGCCGATAGCCTGCAAGGACCAACCGGCGTCATTCAGGAACAGCTTTGACAAGCCAAAACCCGACACTGACGTCATGGCCGACAACAAGGCCAGCACCACCAGCGCCAGCGCCTTCGGCCGCTTGATAAACCGCCATAATGAGGCATGCGCCACATCTGGCTGTTTTTCCTGGGCCGGTGCCACGTGCAGCCAGCCGACGCACACCAGACTCAACAACGGCACCAAAGCCAGCAGACTGAACGCGCTGGTTTGCCCCAGGTAGCCGCTAAGCAGCAAGGTGCCGGCGCCGCCAACGAAGAAGCCGACCATGGTGCCGCCCACTTGGATGGCGTTAATCCGCGCGAGCATGTTGCCGCTAAAGTACTCGGCCGCCATGCCGTCGGTGGCGATGTCCTGGGTGGCGCTGGCCAGCGAGGCAACAATCAGCAGGCCCACGGCGATGCCTGCCGTCTCGACGCGCAGGCCGATGCTCGCCAGGCAGGCAATGCACAGCAGCACCAGTATCTGCATGGGAATGATCCAACTGCGGCGCCGTCCCAGGCGTGGGCTCCAATGGTTATCCACCTGGGGCGCCCAGAGGAACTTGACCACCCACGGTATCCCCACCAACGGCAGGAAGGCCAAGGCGTGGAGCGCCGCGCCGTCATGACGCAGCAGGGTCGGCAAGGCGTCCATGGCGATGCCGAAGCAAATGCCTTGGGACAGGTACAACAGTGCAAAGGTCAGCACCATGCGCCAATGTTTCAACAGATCCAGCATTACAAGTCTCCCCCCAGGCAACATTGGCGGCGGCAGCCCGTGCCGCACGCGTAAAAGAAATCAGGCGCCGCAATGCCCACAGGGCACTGGCCGCGCACAGCAGCAACACAAGATCGATGGGCCACAGCGGCACGCTGCCTTGTTTCAGGCTGCCGGCCAGGTGCAGCAGCGCCGCCGCCAGGAAGCCCAGGCCCGTCACGGCCAGCAGCAGGTGCAGCGGTTGACGCCTGGGGGGCATCAGGCAGGCCAGCAGCAGGCTGGCAAGCCAACCGCCCCAGAACCACCACGCCAGGTTGGCACTGCCCAGCGCCCCCGCGCAGAGCAATACCGCCGTGGCCGCCAGCAACCCGCCACCGCCGCCGATCACCAGGCGCAGTAGCACCTGCCAACCGCCGCCGGCCTTGAGGCGCCGACGCTCCAGCCACAGGTACAAGCCGCTGAGCACCAACCCCGCCGCCGCCAACGCCATGCCGAAATGCACGGCACGCAGCAGTGACCCGCCAACAGGCACCCAGCGGTAGTCGGCAAAGTGCAGCGGCTGCACCGCAATAAACGCCTGCAACCACAGACCGCGCCCGCTGGCGCTGCTGGAGCCGACGGCGAGGCCGTCAGCGGCGCGATAGGCATGCCGTTCAAAGACGGCCGTACTGGGCAGGCCTTGTTGGATACCGCTCACTTCCACCCAGGCATCCGGCTCACCCCAGTGGTGCAAGGCGACGTTTTGAGCAGAGAACCCCGGATGGGCGACGGCGTCCTGGTGCAGCAACTGATCCAGGTCGACCGCCGGCGCCGAAGCCGTTGTTCGGCCGACCTGCGGCGGCGCCCCCAGCAACTGCATGAACGCTTGCTGCGGCGCGCCCGGGAACGCCTGCGCGGCAAGCCCCAAGGTGCCGAGCGCCCCCAGGCCGGACAACGCGCCAGTGATACCAAACAGCAGCAACCAGGGCCCGCACCAACGGCCGATCAGGCTGTGCAAGTCATGGGCGAACACCCGTGCCCCACGGTCGCGCCGCAGGCGCTTGAGGTCTTGCAGGCGCCCACTGTGTAATGCACTGCCTGCCCAGATCATCAGCAACAACACCACGCCCAACAAGCTGATCAAAATCCGGCCGGGAAAACCGATGAACAGACTTTTGTGCAGGTTGAACAGGATATCGGCCGCGTTGCCTGACGCCAGCTCACGGCCGCTGACGGGGTCCAAGGCGACCGTGCAGTCCTTGGGCGATGCACACAACTCGACCACCGAGTGGCGGCTGTCCGGCAAACGAATGCGCAATTCACCGAGCGCCAGGCCGCGCTCGCGAGCGATAGCCGGCCATTGCGCGACCGGTAGCGCCGGCCCGTGAGCCAACGCCGCCGGGCCGCGAAACCAGGCGCGCAAGTCTTCATGGGCCATGCTCCACGCCCCCGTCAGCAGGATCACGAACAGCAGTACCCCAAACACCCCGCCTGCCCCGGCGTGTACACGCTGGACCAATGCCCTCGGTGCGCCCATCAGGTTCATCGCCAGGCTCCATCCCAAAGCAGCCAGGGCGTAAACAGCAGCAGCCAGGCGCTGGAGCGACACACCACGCGTTTGCGATCCGGCGCCAGCAACGACCACAGCAGTACCGTCACCAGAAACCCCAAGCCCAGGAACACGCCGGCATACAGCCGCTCCAGCCCACCGCCCCACGGATAATGCCGCGCCAGCAGGACGGCCAGTTGCAGGCTGCTGAGCACACTGCCCGCCAGCGCCAGACAAATGCGCAGCGGCCAGGAACCGAGGGCCGGCGCGGCCATCAGAACGTACCTCGCAGGGTCAGATTGAGGCTGCGCGGTTCGCCATAGCGGTTGTTCCAATTGACGTTGGACAGGCTCTGGTAGTACTTGCGGTCCGCCAGGTTGTTGCCGTTGACCGCGGCAGTCCAATGCTCATCGATGCGGTAGGCGACCCGCGCATTGAGTAAGGCATAGCCGCCCTGCTCCAGGGTTACGGCACCGGATTGGGTGGAGTAATCACTTTGCGCCTGCACGCCGGCACCGACGCTCCAGCGGCGGTCCTGCCACGGCAACTCGTACTGGGTCCACACCCGCGCCATGTGGCGCGGCGTGAAGCTGGCATAGCGCTCACCCGAAGCGTTGGTGTCCTTGAGGTACTCGGTGCTGGTGTAGGTATAACCGGCGGAGACGTTCCATTCGGGGGTGATATAACCGCTGCTCTCCAGCTCGAAGCCCTGGCTGCGCACCTTGCCGCCGCTGATGTAATAGGTGGTCGGCCCCACACCCGGGTGGTCCGGATCGACCTGCGGGTTGTTCTCCAGGTCGATACGGAACACCGCCAGCGACACATTCAAACGCCCGTCCGCCAACTCGCCCTTGATCCCGGTTTCATAGGTCTTGCCCTCCACCGGCTTGAGCAGGTCGCCGCTCCAGGTTTGCCCGGTCTGCGGCTGGTAGACCTCGGCGTAGCTGGCGTACCACGACCAGTTCTGTGCAAAGTCCCAGATCAAGCCGCCATACGGGGTTATTTCCCGGCCGGGGGTGAAGTGGCTGGTCGGCGCGTTCTGGTCCCACCAACTGGCCCGGCCGCCGATGACCAGGGTCAGCGGATCGAGCAGTTTGTAGCGGGTCAGCGCGTAGACGCCCTTGGAGGTGGTCGTCGTGGACCCGGGCGATGTGTAGGCGCCGATCCCGGGTTTGGGCACACTGCTCGGGTCCCAGCGATAGACATTCACCGGCACGTTGAGCGGCGTGGTGAACTGGGCGGTGCGCTGCTCGGTTTCGCCGTGGCTGTAGTTGGTGCCCAACAGCAACTCATGGCTGCGGCCAAACAACGAATACGGCCCATTGACCGAGGCATCCACGCTCTTTTGGGTGCTGCTGAATTTATACGCAGCGCCCATCAAGCCACCGCCATCGCCGGTGAGCGGGTCGATGGCGCCAAAAGCACCGGCATAGCGCAGGCTTGAGTCGGCATCCTGGTATTCGGCGGCGACCTTGGCTTTCCAGTCGTGATCCAGTTGCTGCTCAAGAGAGCCGAACACCCGACGCGTGGTCCACTTGAAGCGGTCCCAGTCCACGTCCAGATAGGTGGAGCGCGACAGGTTCAGGCTCGACCCGTCCTTGGCCATGGGCACGCCGGCCATGTTGGTCACCGAATCGATGGTCTGGTATTGCGCGCCCAGGGTCAGCAGGGTGTCGGGGCTCAGGTCGAATTCGGTGATGCCGTAGAGCAACTGGGTGTCTTGCTTGCCGACATCGTAGAAGTAGTCGCGATCCTCGTAGGCCGCCACCACACGCCCACGCACGTTGCCAGTCTGGGTCAGCGGCCCGCCGACATCCACTTCGCCACGGTAACGGTCCCAGGTGCCGCCGCTGAGGGTGGTGCTGGCGGCGAATGCCTTTTGTGGGCGCTTGCGCACCAGGTTGACCGTGGCCGCCGGGTTACCGCTGCCGTGCAGCAAACCATTGGAGCCACGCAGGATTTCGACGCGCTCATACACCGCCATGTCCTGAGGCGAACCGGCGGTTTCACCGAGCATCGCCGGCACACCGTCCAATTCGAAAGAGTTGATCTTGAAGCCACGCACGTAGTACGCGGTGGTCAGCAACTGGAACGGCTGCACCGTCACGCCAGTGGCCTGCTGCATCACTTCATCGAGGCTGAACAGGTTTTGCTGCTCGATGCGCTCATGGTCGATGACGCTCACCGACTGCGGCGTTTCCCGCAGTTTGAGCGGTAGCTTGCCGATGGTGGTCACGCCGGGCGGGGTCACCTCGCCCGAGGTGTCGTCACCCGCGACCTTGATGTCAGGCAATTGCACGGTCGCAATCGCCTGTGCCAACGGGCTCAGGCCCAGCACCAGCACCATCCCAAGTTGCGCCCCATTACGTTGGAAACCCCGCCCCGCCTTTGTTGCTCCCCGGTGTGACATTGCCCAGCCTCTTTATCGATAATAATTCGCATTAGTATCGTTTAAACGAACGCTGCGACTTTTCGATTAAGGGACTTTTTCAATGGCTGCCCGGCAGGTTTTGCTCGACGAACTGCGCATACCAGCGGTGCGTGGCCAGCAACTGCTCATGACTGCCGCAGCCACTGACGCTGCCGCCTTCCAGCACCAGGATCTGATCGGCACCGCGCACCAACATCGGGTTGTGCGACACCAACACCACGGTGCGCCTGCCATGCAGCGCCTGCAGGCTGCGATTGACCCGTGCTTCGCAGCGCGCATCGAGGCTGGCGGTGGGTTCGTCAAGCAACAGGATCGGCGCCGGGGACAGCAGCGCGCGCGCCAGGCCGACCCGTTGCCGCTGGCCGCCCGAGAGTAATGCGCCGCCCGGCCCCACCTCACTGTGCCAACCCTGCGGCAGGCTGCTGAGCACCTCATCCAATGCAGCATCCTTGGCGGCGTGTTGCAGTTGCGCAGGCGTGGCTTGCGGCCGGGCCATGCTGACATTCCACAGCAGGCTGCCGGCAAACAGCCCGCTGTTCTGGAACACTTGCGTGAGGTGGTTGGCCAAGGTGTGTTCGCTTAGCTGGCGAATGTCCACCTGGCCGAGTCGTACTGCGCCGGTCTGCGGGTCCATGCCACGCCCCAGCAAGGCCAGCAGAGTACTTTTACCCGCACCCGACGGACCGACAATCGCCGTGAACGTTCCCGGCGCGCAATGGATGTCCACATCCTTGAGCAACTGCTCGCCGCCTTCGCCGCAGATATTCAAGCCTTGCCCTTGCAAACTTGCATCCTGAGGCTGCTCTCCGGGGTGCGGGCTGTGCAGCGTCGGCACGGCTAACACCGCGAGCACTTGAGATAACGCCTGCCACGCCATACGCAAAGCCTGGTCCAGGTAAGCCAGTTGCGACAGCGGTTCGATGAAGCGCACCAGCAACACCAACACCGCTACCAACAGCGCGCCGGATAGCTGCCCCGCCGCCACCGCCAGCACGCCACCTGCCAACACCAGCGAAAACACCACCTGCACCGCCGCCGCAAAGCCAAGCCCGCTGGGCAGCGCGCGGCGGTTGAGACGGTGCGTGGCCTGGTGTTGCTCGTGCAAGGCCTGACGCAACGCCAACTGGCCCTGGCTGGCATCACCGGCGCTGCGGATCAAGGCCTGTTGCTGCGCGAATGTCTGCAACAGCTGCCCGGCGCGACGGTCGACTTGCTGGCGCAGTTGCTCCAGCGCCAGGCTACGTCGCCCGGCCCAACGCAGCAGGGCGAACAACGGCAGATAAGCCAGGGCCAACGCCAGCGCCAAACGCGGTTCAATAAAGATCAGCCCCAGCACCACCATCGTCGGCGTCACCAGCGCCGTTACCAGCGGCGCCAGCAAGTGCGCCGGAATGCCCATGCTGTTGAACACCGGCCCGCGCACCAAGTCTTCCAACTGGCCCTGACGCGCCAATGGCAAGCGCGGCAGCTGTTGCACCAGTTGCGAGACCAGGCCGGCCGCCAACCCGGCTCCCGCCAGATAACCACGGCGCTGGGCAACGTAGCTGACCAAGGCCTGCAGCAACGTCAGCCCCAGCAACAGCAGCACACTTGGCTGCACACTCTGTTGATCGAACCAGGCCAGTATCAGCGGCACCAGCGCCAACCCCGCCAAGCCATCCAGCACGGCGGCCAGTAGCATCCACCCCAGGGCGCCGCGCAGTACGCGCCGGGCCTGGTCGGGCAAATGACGCAACGGCGAAAGTACACTCATGACACGAACTCCAGTTGATCGGCCGTCGACATTTGCTCGTCCCACAGCTGGCGGTACAGGCCGTCCACGGCCAACAACTGTGCATGACATCCGCGCTGCACAATGCGCCCTTCGCAGAGCACCAGGATCTGCTCGGCATGGGCGATGGTTTCCAGGCGATGGGCGATGATCAGCCGCGTGCGCCCGGCTGCGTCGTCGCGCAGTGCAGTACGCAAGGCGCGCTCGGTCTGCGGGTCGGTGGCGGAGGTGGGTTCGTCGAGCAACATGATCGGCGCACGCGACAGCAGCGCCCGCGCAATCGCCAGGCGCTGCAATTCGCCGCCGGACAGCCGCACATCATCGTCCACCACGCTGGCGTAGCCCTTGGGCAACCCCATGATCCAGTCATCCAGGCAGGCCGCCTTGGCCGCGGCGCGAATCTGTTTTTCACTGGCGTGCGGCTGATACAGGGCGATGTTTTGCGCCAGTGACAGGCGCAATGCCCCCGCCTGCTGAAACACCAGCGCCAGATGCTGCTGCAATTGGCGGCTGGCGATCTGCCGAACATCCACCCCGCCCACGCGCACATGCCCGCTGTCGACGTCCATAAAGCGCGCGATCAAACCGGCCAAGGTGCTTTTCCCCGCGCCGGACGGCCCCACCAGCGCGGTGGTAGTGCCCGGCTCCAGGCGCAGGTTGATCGCTTTCAGTACCGTGACATCACCCTGGGAGAAGCTCACATCGAGCATCTCCACGCTGGCGTCCCGAGGCGATTGCGGCGTGTCGGGCTCGATCAACGGCGGTGTACTCAACACCTCCTGTAGGCGTCGGGCACTTGCGCGCGCGTTGTTCAGCGCATCAAAGCCGTGCCCCAGCGCCAATACCGGCGCTGCCATGGCGCGCACCAGCAGCAAAAAGCCGCACACCTGCACGGCGCCCACTTCGCTCACGCCGATAAATAGTGTGCCAAGTACCACCCAGGCCAACAGCCACGGTGCGCTGAGCAGGACCTGGATCAGCGCAGCAAGATGGCCGGCGCGACTCACCCAATGGCTGAAGCGCTGATCAAACTGCTGCACCGCCTCTTGCACACGGCGATGAATGCCCGCGCTGGGAAATTGCCGGACCAGGCCCAGGTTGCCGGCGAACTGGCTGTAGTCGCTGAACAACCGCTGGATTGCGCCATTGCGCTGGGCTACGTCCTCGCGGTAATGCGCCGAGCCCAGGCGCCAATAGCCCAACACGCCCAATGCCAACGGCAGCAGGCACCAGAGCGCCAGGACACTGTTGCTCCACAGCAGGTAGGCCAGGGTGGCCATGGGAATCAACAGCAGGTTGACCAGGTCGGTCGGCGCATGGCCCACCAGTTGGTGCAAGGCCCGCACATCTTGCTCGGCGTAACGGGTGACGCCCTCGGGCCCCAGCCGTGCAAACCAGCCCAAGGGCAAGCGTTGCAGATGCTCGGCCAGGCGCACGCGCAGACGGTCACACAGGTCGGCGTCCACC
Organism: Pseudomonas sp. GW704-F2; assembly: GCF_059423025.1. Lineage (NCBI taxonomy): Bacteria > Pseudomonadati > Pseudomonadota > Gammaproteobacteria > Pseudomonadales > Pseudomonadaceae > Pseudomonas > Pseudomonas sp. GW704-F2. The sequence goes on from NZ_JBWKXO010000028.1 coordinate 23,025, forward strand.
TGATGGGTCAGGTGCAAGGCCAGGGTCTGGCCGCACAACCACAGCGCTGACGCCACCACCGCCACCACCACCCAGTTCAGTGCCGAAGACGCCAGCGGCGGCGCCTGGCGCAAGCTGTCCGCCAGTTGCGCCAAGGCTATCAGCGGCAGCAGCGAGCAGATCCCGGCGACGGCCTGCAACGCGATCGCCGCCCCTAAGCGCGCACGGAAAGGACGCAGCATTTCGCTCAAGTGGCTCATCGGACGTGCTCCAACGCCTGGGCCAGGCCGGCCGCCGGTAACGTCAGCGACGGCTGCTGCGGGAACCCGAGCGCCGCCGTCACCTGTTGCCATAACCTCACCACTTCCAGGCTGCGCTGTTGCAGGCGCGCCAGCCCCACCCCCGTGATCAGCGGTTGCAATGCACTGGCCGCAGCTGTCGGCCAGATGCGGCGGTAAACCTGCGCCCAATCCGCCGCCGCGGCCTCCAACACTTCGGCGCACGGCAGCGACTCATCGGCCTGCGGCCCAAACAGGTCGAACACCCCGTCGGCATCTTGCACCGGCGCACGCACGGCCGGCAGCCACAGCAACGGTCCGTGGGGCGAGGCCAACAGCAACGTGCCGCTGTCAGTGGCGATGCTGATGCGCTGCAGCCTCTGCATGCGCCCGTCATCATTGGCGGCCAACTCATTGAGCACGCGCAACGACACCGGCACTTGCGCCATGACCAGGCTGATATCCCGCCAGGCCGACAGCGCCGGTGCCACGCAGTCCACCGACCATGGGCCTACCGATTCCAACAGCGCCGCCAGCACATCGAGGGTCGCGTAACTCACCTGCACCGCGCAGTCGGCGTCGATATGGCGAATGCCCTGTTGACGATGCAGCTGCCGCGCCAGCTCGATGAACCGCGCCACGCACGGCAACTGCGGGTAGAAACTGTTGAGCAGGCAGCGCCGATGCAGGCGCGCCGCCGTGCCCAGCAAGTCTTGCAGTTCCTGGGGCAGCAACGGGTGCTCGATCAGCACATCAATGCCCCGCTCCATCAGCGCTTGCGCCAAGGCGGGGCCCTGTTCGCCCCTTGCTGCGCCGCCCACCGCTACGCAAGCCAGTTGTGTGTCGGCGGGTACGTGGGCCAAGGCCTCGAAACACGGCACTTCGAGATAGCGAGCCAGTGCGCGGGAGCGACGACTGCCCTGCCCCAGCACCCCGACCAGTTCCAGGTGCTCGGCCGCAGCCACACCAACGGCGTAGAACTGGCCGAAGCGCGAGCCCACCACCAGGGTTTTCACAGGCATAGTCATGGGCGTTCCTCCAGCAAGTAACGACTCAGCCCGGCGTTCAAGCACTCGAAGTGATTGCCGCGCAGGGTCTGCACAGTCAGCGGCGCCAACGACGCCGCCTGCCACCAGGCTTGCAGAGCGGCCTGGTGATCAGGGATCAACGGGTTGGCGACACTCGGCACAAACAGGCGGATGGCGCCCACATACGGCGCGCCATCACTGTAGTGACTGGCGCGCACGGAATGAGCGAACACCCGGTACAACTGCTCATCGGCAATGCCCTTGGCCGCCGCCAGTACGCGTGATCTGAGCGCGGTGGCGTCCAGATCCAGGTGTTTGTCGAGCAACTGTTCAGCCGCCGGCAACCCCAGCGCAACGGTGTCCAGCCCCAGGGAGCCGGCGAAGCTGTAGAGCATCTGCACTTCATCCTCCACCAGGTACGGAATGCGGTAGCTCGATACGATGTCCACCCGCCGCACCTCGGCGCCCAATTGCAGCAGGGCCTTGGCCAGCTCCAGCGTTACCAGCCCGCCGGAGCAGTAGCCCAGCAAGTCGAAGCGGCGCCGGCCGCTGTCCCACAGCGCCTGGGCATACCGTTTGCCGAGGGTGGCGTTGATATGCTCCGGCGGTAGGCTCAGGTAATCGTCGCTGTCATGCACCGCCAACCCCAGCAACGGGCCGCTGCCGGCCAGTTCGGCGATCAACCCGCGATACGGCAGCAGCGTGCCGAGCCCTTCATGCACCAGCACCCGCGCTGTGCCTTCACCCGCGGCCAGCTCCGTCAGCGCATCCACCCGCCCGCGCCCACCCAGCGGCGCACGGCGGGTGTCCGTGGAGGGCACCACTGCGGGGGCTTCACTGCTCGACTCACTGCGCAAGCGCTGGGCCAGGCCTTCCGGGGTCGGCTGGCTGAGAGCCCAGCGCAACAGGCGGTCGAAGGGTTGCGCACGGGCCAATGGCTCTTGCTCGCGCAAGCCGGCGATCAATTGCGCGATCAGCAGCGAGTCACCACCGGCGCCGAAGAAATCCTGATCCGCTGACACCCCGCTGCAATCGAGTACTCGCTCCCAATGCGCGATCAAGCGCTGCACCAGCTCATCCGCCACTTCCGTGCGCGCACGGCGTGCCGGTTCGAGCTGGCGTTGCTCGGCTTGGGTGGTCAGTGCGCGGCGGTCAATCTTGCCATTGGCGGTGACCGGCAAGCGGTCGAGCATCCGCACCTGCGCCGGCACCATATAACGCGGCACGCGCTCGGCGATGAAGGCCAGCAACGTCTCCTGGCTCAGTAATGGCCGGTCGGTTTTCACGCGTGCGACCAACAGGTCGTAGCCCAGCAGGTGCAGCACACTGTCGGCCGACGCCAGCGATTCGGCCTGGTCGCCGGCCTCGCTGTTCAGCCACGCCAGCCACTGTTCCCTATGCACAAACAGCTGCCCGGAGGTGGCGCGCACGTCCTGCGGCGTCTCCATCATCAGGCTTTGGCTGATGCTGATTTCGCGGTGTTCGCGGGTCAGTTCCTGGATCACCAGCCAGGCATCGGCTTGCAGCAATTGGCGTAACCCGGCGAGCAGGCGCGGTGTATCCAGGGCGTTGTTCAATGCGCCGGAGCTGAGCAGCAGGTCCAGGGACCCCGCGGCAAGCCCTTGTTCGCAGGCGGGTTTGTTCATGTCGAACGGCATGAAGCGCACCCACGGATACGCGGCAAAGCGTTCGCGCGCAGCGTTAAGGAAATAGCTCGACACGTCGGAAAACACATAGTCGATCTGCACCCCGTCCGCCACCAACGGCGCCAGCGCGGGGATGATCAGCGCACTGGCGGCACCGGTGCCGGCGCCCACTTCCAGGATGCGCCAGCGGCGCTGGCCCTGGCGCGCAACGATCGCGCAAACCGCCTCGGCCATGGCCCGATGCAGCACTTGGGCATGCTGGCCACGGCTGTACATCGCCTCGGCAATATGTGCCGAGCCCTGCGGGAACATCAGGCTTGCCGGGCTCAGGCGCCCGTCCAATTGCTCGGCCAGGCGGGTCGCGCTGGTGCGCAGGTAATCGACCAATTCCAGCGGCCAAAGACCGCTCGGCGCCAGGCGGGCGAACTGTGCCCAGGCATCGTGCTGATTCAGGTCAGCCGTGCTGACCTGGCAGCGCCAACCGTCATTGTCTGCACACAGGTAGCCGCTGTCGGTCAACAACGTCAGCCAATGCCGCAACAGGCGATGCTGACCCGCGTCGAGCTGCAAGGCGTGGCACAGCGAGTCAAATGCCACGGACTGCCCCGGGATCAGCAAGCCACTGCCGCCCAACCAGTGCAGCAACGACACATCCGCCGCCCGATCCAGTGCCGCCAGTGCCGCTTCGATGGCGGCGCGCGGGCCGAAATCCGCGTGTTCAAGGGTGTGGCGTGCCTGGCGCAGGACTTCGCCCAGCTGCGTGCTCAGGTGAGGCGCAGGTGCGTTGGTGTGCAGGGTGACGAAGCTGCACAGCGAACGTTCGTGACGCTCGCCGAGCAACACCGTGGTACTCGCGGCGATCTGCGGATGGGCCAGCCAGCCCGCGTCGATTTCCGCCAGTTCGATGCGGTGACCGCGAATCTTCACCTGGTCATCCTGGCGCCCAAGAAACTCGATCAAGCCTTCCGCGTCCAGGTAACGTCCCTGGTCACCCGTGCGGTACAGGCGACGCCCGCTGGCATGGGTGATGAACCGCTCGGCGCTGCGCTGCGGGTCTTCGGCATAACCCAGGGCCAGGCCGAGTCCGCCGATATGAATCTCACCACGCACGCCCACCGGGCACTGGCGGCCCAGCGCGTCGAGCACTTCCAGGGTCTGGTGCTTGAGAGCCCGGCCGTAGGGGATGCTCGGCAAGGCCGTATCTTCGGTACGAATGGGATGCTCCACCGACCAGATCGCCGCTTCAGTGGCGCCGCCCAGGCTGAACAACTGGCTTTCGGGCCAGCGTTGCCACCAGCGGGTCGGCAGCGTGGTGGGAATCCAGTCGCCGGACCACAGCACACAGCGCGGCCCGGGGATTGCGCCGGGCTCGGTCTCCAGGTAATCCACCAGCATCTGCCCTTGTGCGGGCACCGAGTTCCACAAGGTGATGCCGTGTTCCTGCATCAATTGCGCCCAGTGCGAAGGATCGGCGCCGCGCTCGGGGTCGGGCAGCACCACCTGCGCACCGACCGCCGTGGCGCCGAAGAAGTCATACACCGACAGGTCGAAACTCAACTCTGCCAGGCCCAGCACGCGGTCATCGGCGTTCACCGCGTAGCGCTGGTTGATGTCATCGAGGGTGTTGACCACCGCGCCATGGCTGAGCATTACGCCTTTGGGCGTGCCGGTGGAGCCTGAGGTGTAGATGATGTAGGCCAGGTCCGCGGCCTCTACCGCCAGCGGCTCACGGGGTGGCCAATGCGGGTCGGCGGCAAGCGTATCGATGGCGATGCGCGGAAGTTCAAGGGTGTCCGGCCATGCCTGGGCTTGCAGGACAATCACCGCGGCAATCCCCGCGTCGCGCAGGATCGCCGCGCGGCGCAAGGCCGGTTGGCGGATGTCCACCGGCACATAGGCCGCGCCCATCTGGGTAATGCCCAGCACCGCCATCAGTTGCCAGGCGCTCTTGGGCAGCATCACCGCCACCCGCGCCCCCGGCTGCACGCCGAGCGCTTCAAGCGCCTTGCGCACTGCGGCGGCATGCTGGGCGACCTGACGATAGCGGTAACGGCCGTTGCGGTCACTGATCACAAGGGCATCCGGAGTCCGCCGCGCCTGTTGGGCGAAGCCGTCGGCGATATTGCGCGCTGGGGCGCTGGCGTGGATTGGCGGGTTTGCCTGCTGCGCGGGCAGCACGATATCGCCACGCGCTTGCCACAATTGCGGGTCGCGGGCCAAGCGTTGCAGCAAGTCGACGTAGGCTGCGAACATCTGCGCGGCCATGCCCTCGGGCAACACCCCGATGCGGACATCCCAGCCGATCTGCAAACCGCCGTATTGGTCGCTGACCTGGCAGTCGATCCACACTTGCGGGGTTTGGCTGATCATGTAGCTGGGCGGCTGCAACACACGCCCGGCATCGCCGAGCATGCGTTCGACGCTGCCGATGCCACTGGTGAACACCACCGGCATCAGGTCGGCGCCACGCCCTCGCACACGGGCCAGTTCGCGCAGTACCTCAACGCCGGTGAAGCGGCTGTGGTCGAGGTCATCGAACAGCTGCGCGCCGATACGCCGCGCACGCTGGACAAAACTGGCGCCCTCGGTGCCGTCCACCGCGAGCAGGCTCAGGGCGGTGAAGTCCCCCACGACCTGGTCCAATTGCGGGTGCAGGTTCGGCCGGTTGAGCACGGTGAGGTTCAGGCAAAAGTCCGGGCTTTGGCTCCAGCGCCCGATCACCTCGACAAACGCGGCCAGCGTCACGCCCGCCGCGCTGAGGCCTTGAGCGCTGGCAAGGGCGCACAGGGCGTTCCATTGCCCGCTGCTCAACACGCCATGGTGGTGGGCGAAACGCGTGGAGCCCAAGCCCGCGTGCTCGCTCAGCGGCAGGTCCGGACGCCCGGGCAGGCTGTCCAGGCGCGCCAGCCACCACGCCTTGTCGGCGTGCCAGGCGGTGCTGCCGCGCGCTTGCTGTTCGTGCTCGAGGTAGTCGCGAAAGGTCGCTTCCAGCGCCGGCCAGTGGCGCGTCGGTTCCAAGTAGCGCTGGGTGAGTTCTGCCAGCAGCAGTTGCAGGCTGGCGTAGTCGAACAAGGTGAAATCCACCGAGCAATGCAGGATTGCCTGCTCGCGTCCCACGCTCAGTTCGGGCAGCAGGATCGGCCATTGATCGAGCGCATGGCAGGCATGGTCCAGGCGCTTGCGCACGCTGTTCAGGTGCGCCTCGAACGCCTCGGGCGTGGCGTCGCGGCGGTCATGCACCGGCAGCTGTTGCCATGGCACCTGGGCTTGCACACGTTGCTGATGGTTATCGACCACCGCGCGCAGCATCGGGTGACGTTGCACCACGGCGTTCCAGGCCTGTTCAAGGTGTCCGGTGTCGACGTTCGCCGGCCACGGGTATTCGACATACAAGTGGCAAGCGTTGCCGCCATAGTCAAAGGCCGGGTTGCGCCCCAGTACATAGGCGCCCTGTACCGCGCTCAAGGCGAAGGGTTGCAGCGCCTGCTCCGGCTGTGCGCGCCATTGTTGGGGCGCAAGATGCACCAGCAGCGCTGGCCGCTGGGCGCGAATACGCTCCGCCAGGGCTGAGTCCAATGCGCCTTGCGGCGCGCGAAAATGCAGCTTGCCGTCAGTGGCCCAGAGTTCGATCTGGCGTTCACGGCAGATGTGCAGCACATCATCCAGGCTCATAACACGCCCTCCTCGATAGCCACTTCGCCGCTGCGCACCAACAGCGCGGCCATGCCTGCCAATGTCGGCTGCAGGTAGAAATCGCTCATGCGCAGGCTGGCGCCCAGTTGTTCACGCACGCTGGCCAGCAGCCGCGTCGCCAGCAGGCTGTCGCCGCCCAGGCTGAAAAAACTCGCCTGGGCGCTGCGCACCGGCCGTCCCAGGATGGCCTCCCAGCACGCTGCCAGGGGCTGTAGCTCGGCACTGAGTTCGCCGTCTTCGTTGTTTGCCGGTTGCCTGCGTTGCAACGCGTCGCTGAGGCTGGCGTGCAAGCGCGCGCGGTCGATCTTGCCGTTGGCATTCAGTGTCAGGCGCGGTACGGACCACAGATGTTCGGGCCGCATCGCCTGGGGCAAGCGTTGTTGCAGCCATTGGTCGAGGCTTTCAGCGGTCAGGGTTTCATCCGCCGCACGCGCACTCAACAGCAGCATCGCGGGGTTTTGCCACAGGCATTCCAGGTGGCGAAAACCGCTCTGGCCGAGCAGATGCGCCAGTTCGGCAGCGTCAGGCAATACCGGTGCGCGCTCATCCAGCAGCGCCGCGCTGACCAGCCGCAACGGCGAGTCGCGCAGCAGGTCGGCCAGCAACAGGCGGCCTTGCGGCTTGAGCAGTGCCTGCGCCAGATTCAGCCCATCGCCGGGCTGAGCATAACTGTGCAAGGCCGCGAAGCTGATCACCACGTCGTACTGTGACCAGTGTTCAGCGGGCAGCACGCCCTCCACCAGCAGTTGGCTCGCCACGCGCCGGCGCTTGCCCACGCTGGCGGCCAGCAGGCCGGGGCTGCTCTCGAACAAGGTCAGTTGCACGTCGCGCGAACTCGCATGGTTCAGCCATTGCTCCAGCAACTGCCCGCCGCGCACATCCAGCACCGCGACTTTCAGCGGTGTGCCGCGGTGTTGTTGGAGCGCCTGGCTCAGGGTGTCCAACACCTGGCGGCCCGCCGGCAGGTTCAACGCCATGGCCTGCGGTGCCAGCAACGGATCGAACAACACTTGCGAGGCGCCGTCTTCGGTGCGCAACAGCACCTGCAAGGCACCGACCATGCGGTGCAGATCCGCCTCGCGCCACCCCAAGTGCGCCAACGCGTCGTGCAGGCTGAGCGACTCGACATGCTCGGCCAGCCACTCGCGCCACGTGTCGAGCAGGGCGCTGGGCGGCGGGTCTTGCAGCAGGCGGCGCAACAGCTGCGCAGTGACCCGGTGTTCTGCGGCCAAGGTGTCGTCGAGCATCGAGACGGCCGGCAACGCCTGCGCCGATGCAGATTCAGCGCTGATCACCACGGCCGCGCCGAGGCTGCCGTTCAACACGGCGGCACAGGCGCTTTCAACCCGTGGGTGGGCGGTGAGCGCCGCTTCGATTTCCCCCAGTTCGATACGCTGCCCGCGCAGCTTGACCTGCTGGTCCATGCGCCCGAGAAACTCAAGGGTGCCATCGGCCCAGAAGCGCCCGCGGTCGCCGGTGTGGTACCAACGCCCGTGCTCATCACTGCGAAAGCGCTGTGCGGTCAGCAGCGGGTCATTGCGATACCCCCGCGCCAGGCTTGCACCACCGATCAACAGTTGCCCGATCACCTGGTCCGGCACATCGCGCCCGGTGGCGTCCACCACCCGATACGCCTGGCCGGCCAAAGGCTTGCCATAGGGAATCGACGGCCAGTGGTCGGGGACCTCATCAATGCTTTGCAGGTTCGACCAGATACCCGCCTCGGTGGCGCCGCCCAGGCCGTACACGCGGCACTGCGCGGTGGCGTGGCGCCGCAGGCGTGCGGCGAGGTCGAGGGCAATCCAGTCGCCCGACAGCAACACCGCCCGCAGGCTTCGGTAATCACAGGCATCGGCGCCGACGCCCAGGGCCATTTCCAGCAATGCCGGGGCCGAATTCCACAGGCTCACGCGGTGTTCGGCGATCAGTTGCGCCCAACGCGCCGCATCGCGGGTTTCTTCAGGTTGCAGCAGCACCAGGCGCGCGCCCTGCCCCAGCACGCCAAACAGGTCGTACACCGACAAGTCGAAATCCAGCGCCGACACGGCCAGCAGGCAATCATCCGGCGTGACCTGCAGTTCGGCCTGCACCGCGTCGATCGTGTTGATTGCGGCGCCATGGCAGACTTCAACACCTTTGGGAATGCCGGTAGAGCCCGAGGTGTAGATCACATACGCGCTGGCGCGCGGCGATAGCGTTTTCGGCGCGGCCAATGGCGCGGACTGCTCAAGCACCGCCGGGTCAAGCCATTGCAGCGCGTTGCCCGGCGGCTGATCGGCAATCACTCGGGTGATGCCCGCAGCCGACTCGATCAGGCTGCGCCGCGCAACCGGCTGTGCGGTGTCCACCGGCACATAGCAACCACCGGCCGCCAGCACGCCGAATACCGCGGCGATCTGGCGAGGCCCACGCGGCAGGCAGACCTCCACTGCCTCGCCCTGACGCATGCCCGCCTCAAGCAAACCCGCCGCTATACGCAGGGCTTGAGTAGCCAGATCGTTATATGTCCAGCGTTGCGCGCCGCAGATCAGGGCGAGTGCGTCGGGTTGTCGGGCACTTTGGCGAAAAAAGTCTTGGAGCAGGCCACGCCCCGGCGCCAACGCCGGCAGGCTGTTCTGCTGGTCGCGGCGCGCCTGTTGCGCCAGCGGCAACAACACCGGTTGCGGCTGGTTCCAGTCGCTGTCGGCGAGACGCTGCACCAGCTCGACATAGGCGCTGAACATCGCCTGCGGCACGCCTTGCGGGAACAGGTCGGCAACGCTGTCCCAGGCCAGCAGCACGCCGTCCTCAAGCCGATACAGTTGGTGGTCGAGCCACACTTGCGGGGTTTGCGAGAGCATGTCGTGCAGGTCGCCAAACACCTCGCGAAAGCTGGCGGGGACAAAACCCGAATCGCTCAGGTTGCAGGAAAACACCACCGGCGCGGAACGCGGATGACCTTGGCGACGTGCCTCACGCAGCACTTCCAGCGCGGGAAACGCCGCGTGGTCGATGGTGGCGTGCAAGTCGCGCTGGTAGCGTCGGGCGCCTTCGGCAAACGGCAACTGCGGTGCGTCTTCACACGCCACCAGCAGCAAGGTGGTGAAGTCGGCAATCACCTGGTCGATGGATGGCTGATCATCGTGACGATCGAACAACGGCACATTGAGCAGGAAGCTCGACTGTTCACTCCAGCGTGCCAACACCGCGTTGAATGCCGTGGCGAACACACTGGGCAACGTCAGGCCATGGGCCGTCGCCTGGCGTTGCAGGCGTTCGGCTTCTGCGTGACTGAGTACGTAAGCCTGGCGGGTAAACCGTGGCGCACGGATCGATTCCGGGGCACAGGCCAGCGGCAGTGCGGGGCCGTCCGGCAACTGCGCAAGGCGTTGGCACCAATACTCACGATCTCGCGCATACGCCTCTGCGCGACGTTGGCGGCGCCGGCCCAGGTAGTCGGCAAACTGCTCGTCCGGCGCGGGCGCAAGCGCGGCCGGCGCCTGATAGGCCTGGCCCAGTTGCGCCATCAACAGGCGCAGGCTTTCCACGTCGACGGCCAGCAGGTCGACACTCAACCACACACGATCACGGCCTTCGGGCAACTGCACCAGGCCGACCAGCAACACCTGCCCCGCGTCCACGGCCAGGCATTCATGCGATCGCCATTCACGCAGCGCGTGCCAGGCGTCTTGCGCAACCGCCTGAGTGTGGTGGCGCCAATCCTGATGGTCGAAAACCGGCAATTGCGTTGCGCCAAGAATGCGTTGGCGGCCGTCGTTGAAACTGGCACGCAACATCGGGTGACGCGCCTGCACGCACTTGACTGCCGCTTCCAGGCGTTGCGCATCGATGCCCTGGCAGTCGAATTCCAGCCATGCGTGGCAACTGATATTGCCCAGCACTTCGGCGGGCCCGCGCCCCAGCCAGTACGCCTGTTGCACCGCGCTGAGTTCAAAACTGTCGTCGGCTAAGCTCAACGGGGCGACATCAGCCACCTCCACACGTCGCACCACCTGGCCATGCAGCAGGCCAAGCCAGGCCGCGAGGCTGGGTTCGGCGCTGAGTTGGGCGAAGTCGACCCGCAACCCATGGCTGCGCAGGCGCTCCTGCAAGTACATCAGGCGGATGGAATCCAACCCACAGCCCAAGAGGTTTTCCTCATCGCCCAGGCTGTCGATTTCTTCCACGGTAGCGCCCAGCAACTGGGCAAGGTGTTCGATCAGCCATCTGCGCAGTGCGGTGGTGTCTGCTGTTGTCAGCTCGCTCATGAAAAGCTTCCTGTGACCCGTCTAGATAAAGTCCCTGGCTCACCAAGATGGAAGCCATTCTCAATTGGAACTCTATCGCAAGCGGTTTTTCAGAAAGCGCTCAGGGCTTTAGATAAACAGGCCTTTTCATTCGATTCAGAGACACCGTGCCGTGATCAACGGATTTCGCTGGGCGATACACCGTAGCGCTTGCGAAAGGCGATGGAAAAATGCGCCGGGCTGAATCCCACGCCATAGGCGACGGTAGACACATTGCTTTCCTCGTCGCTGAGCATGCGGTGGGCTTCGTTGAGACGATGTTCGTGCAGGTAGCCGAACACGCTGGTACCGAACACTTTGCGAAACCCCGCCGTCAGTTTGCGCGGGCTCATGCCCACGTGGCTGGCCAGGGCGTTCAGGCTGGGCGGTTCGAGCAGCGAGCGCACCAGACGGTCCCGGGCGGCGTGTACACGCTCCACATCCGACGAGGTGATGCGCAGCTTATGCTCCGGCTGCCCGCGCTCACCGAGCAGGAACTGCGCGCTCAACGCGGTCAATTCCAGCGCCTTGCCACCCAGGTACAACGAGCGGCTCGGGCCCTGCATCGGGCATGTCGCAATTTGCGTGGCCAGTGCCTGCATCGCGCGCGGAGCCGGGCGCACCATCATGTACGGGTCGCCGCCGCCACTGCTGAGGAGCTTGCGCGGGGCCAGGCCGAGATGGCGGTCGAGGGATTCGAGGTCCAACTGGACGATGGTGTAGCGCAGTGGCGTGGTGGTGCCGTAGATCTGCGACGAGGTGAACTCGCCGTCGTTGACGATGGTGCACAGGCTCGGCCCCTTGATCGACTGCTCGCTGTGCCCGGGGATGCGGCACGACAGCTCGCCACTTTGCACCAGAATCAACTTGAGGCCGCGCTCCAGCGGGTCCTCGACCCAGTTTTCGCTGTCTGACCACAACGTACCGGTGACCAGGGTCATGTGTGGGTCCAGGTAGACCGTTCCGGGTTGGTTGCCCTTGGGTTCGGCCTGCGTCTCTTGTCGACTGGGGGCGATGATCGTAATAGTCATTGGGTTTTCCCTTGATCCTGAGGCCATTACGCGGGGCCTGACCTGAATGAGGAGGAGGCTTTTAAACCGTAAACCTCCCTGTTTATAGCCGCTGTGTATTTCATCTAATGAAAAAGTCACAGGTCCGAAAGCCTTGGCGTTGAGAAGCGCTCGGCGAAGGACAATGATAATAGATCTCATTTAGACGTTTGTAGCCAATTATTTCTACAAATAGGGGATTCCATGTCATTGCACACCTGCGCACCCGATTCAGACAGCGTTGGCGACGCGCCCGACTGGCCTGCCGCGTTCGCCGAACGCTACCGCCAGGCCGGTTACTGGCAAGACCAGACCTTCGCTCAGGCCCTCGATACGGTCGCCGCGCGCACCCCATCGGCCATCGCGATAACCGACGGCCCCTTGCACCTCAATTACCGCAGCCTGGCAGACCGCTGTCGGCGCCTGGCTGGCGGTTTGCACGCGCTGGGGATCGCAGAGGGCGACAATGTGGTGGTGCACTTGCCCAACGGCACTGCGTTTATCGAAGTGTGCTTTGCGTTGTTCCGCCTGGGCGCCCGGCCGATCCTCGCCCTGCCCGCCCACCGTCAACATGAGATCGGCGGCTTTTGTGGCTTTGCCCAGGCCTCGGCCTACATCGGCTGCGCTCAATTGGAGGGCTTTGATTGCCGCTCGATGGCGCGCCGACTGGCCGCTGCCAACCCGCTGTTGCGCCACGTGGTGATCGACGGCGATGCGCAGGAGTTCACCGCGTTGAGTGGGCTTTACAACAGCGCGCCGCTGGAACGCGACGCCGGTCGCGCCGACGCCGTGGCGTGTTTCCAGCTGTCGGGAGGCACCACCGGCACGCCAAAGTTGATCCCGAGGCGACACGCCGAATACCTCTATAACGTGCGCGCCAGCAGCGAAGTCTGCGAGCTGGATGCGCGTACCGTTTACCTCACCGCGTTGCCCATGGCGCATAACTTCACCCTGTGTTGCCCGGGTGTGATCGGCACCCTGCTGGCCGGTGGGCGCGTGGTGTGTACGCGCCGCTCGGACCCGGAGTCCTGCTTTGCGCTGATTAGCGAGCAGCGGGTCACCGTCACCGCCTTGGTGCCGCCGCTGGCGATGCTCTGGCTGGACGCCCAGGACCAGCGCCAGGCCGACCTGTCCAGCCTGCGCGTGCTGCAAGTGGGCGGTGCGAAATTGCTCAGTAGCGCGGCAGAACGGGTCACGCCGACGCTGGGCTGCACCTTGCAACAAGTGCTGGGCATGGCCGAGGGGTTGTTGTGTTTTACCCGCCTGGATGACCGCCCGGATCTGCTGCTGCATACCCAGGGCCGTCCGCTGAGCGCCGATGACGAAGTACGCATTGTCGATGAACAGGGCCAACCGGTGCCCGAGGGTGAAGTGGGTGAACTGCAAGTGCGCGGCCCGTACACCATTCGCGGCTACTATCGCCTGCCCGAACACAATGCCCGGGCGTTCACCGCCGATGGATTCTATTGCAGCGGTGATCGGGTCAGGCGCACCGCCGACGGTTACCTGGTGGTCGAAGGTCGTGACAAGGACCAGATCAACCGCGGCGGTGAAAAAGTCGCTGCCGAAGAAGTGGAGAACCTGCTGATCGGCCATCCCCAGGTACACGACGCCGCGCTGGTGGCGATGCCGGATGCGGTGCTCGGCGAATCCACCTGTGCCTTTATCGTCGCCCGTGACCCGGCGCCCTCGGCCTTCGCACTCAAGCATTACCTGCGCGGCCACGGCCTGGCGGCGTTCAAGGTGCCGGACCGTATCGAGTTCGTCGCACACTTCCCGCACACCGGCGTGGGCAAAGTCAGCCGCAAAGACCTGCGCGAGCGCCTGCGCCAGGCCTGGCTGCAGAGTGCCGCTTCGTGAGCCTGCACGACGAACGCTGGGTACGCGCTTATCGACTCACGCCCATGCCACGCTGGCGATGGGTGTGTTTCGCGCATGCCGGGGGCAGTGCGAGTTTCTTCCGCGACTGGGTCCACGCCCTGCCCGTCGACATCGACCTGTTGGCCATCCAATACCCGGGCCGCGAAGACCGTTTCAGCGAGCCGTGCCTGACCGACATGCAGCGCCTCGCCGACGGTGCCGCGCAGGCGTTGTCGTGTTACGCCGACCGGCCGCTGGTGTTGTTCGGCCATAGCCTGGGGGCGGTGGTGGCGTATGAAGTGGCGACGCGCCTGGAACAACGGGCAATCGCCGTCGACCACCTGTTCGTGTCCGCCCACCCGGCGCCGCAGCGCCAACGCGGCGGGCAGTTGCACCTGGGCCCCGACGCGGCCTTGCTGGACGATGTGCGGCGCCTGGCCGAGCGCCCCAATGCGTTGCTGGAGAACCCGGCCCTGTGCGAATTGTTCCTGCCCGGCTTGCGCAACGATTACCGCATCGTTGAAACCTACACCTGTACACAACCGCGGCCACTCAAGAGCCGCATCGGGGTGTTCTACCCCGAGCAAGACCCGGAAATCGAGCTTGATGAAGCCATGGCCTGGCAAGCCGCCAGCCACCAGCCACTGCACCTGCAGCGCTGGCAAGGCGGACATTTTTACCTGGTCGAGCAGCGCCAGGCACTCATCGACGCCATCGTCGCGACGCTGTCGACCCCATCGCCCTCCTTGAAGGAAACCTGTCAATGAAAACCCCCGACGCCTGTGATGGCCTGCAGGACATCCGTCACGCCATCGATTCACTGGACCACCAGATCATCGACCTCATGCGCCAACGCATGGCTTACGTCAAAGCCGCCGCGCGCTTCAAGCCGACCGAAAGCAGCATCGCCGCGCCCGAACGCGTTGCCCAGATGCTCCCGCAACGCCGCGAGTGGGCCGAGCAGGCCGGGCTGGACCCGCACTTCGTCGAAACCCTGTTTGCCCAGATCATCCATTGGTACATCGGCCAGCAAGTGTTGCACTGGCGCGCGATGAGAACGCTGGCATGAGGGCCTTTGCACAGTTGCACGCCCATGCCGAGGGGATGATCGAGGTGTTCGAGCACGCCCAGCGGCGTGCCGTCGAACAAGGTGAACCGGTGTTGGCCAGTTACTCGATGAGGATCGCCCCGCTGGACTTGCTGGCGCTGTTTGGCAGCGTCGACCAACCTGGCGCCGAGTGCCTGTTCTGGCGGGCCCCGGAAGACGACAAAAGCCTGTTCGGCTGGGGGGTGGCGGCGGAGCTGAGCAGCGCGGGCACACAGCGTTTTGCCTCGGTCGACGCGCAATGGCGACACTGGCTGCAAAGCGCAGTGATACACGGCCCGCTGGCGCCTTCGGTGTGCGGCGGCTTTCGATTCGATCATCAGGTCAAGGCCAGCCCCGCCTGGCAGGGTTTTGGCGATGCGTCCCTGTGGCTGATGACGCTATTGTTGGTGCGCGACGGTGCAGACTGTTGGCTGGTGTGCCAACAGCGCGTCGCGCCCAGCAATGCGGCGCGTTGCTGTTGCGAGCACGTACTGAAGGAGTGGAACACGCTGATGGATCGCTACGTCAGCGGCGCGCCCTCGACGGCTGCACGGCAGCACACCCGCGACCAGAGCCTGCCGCGGGCCTGCTGGGAAAGCAAAGTCGCGCATGCCCTGGACGTGTTGCGCGACACCGCGTTGAACAAGGTGGTGCTGGCGCGGGAAGTGGTCAGCGAATTTTCCCGGCCCATCAGTGCCGGGCGCACCTTGGCTGCCCTGGCGATCAACGACCCCACGGCGTACCTGTTTGCGTTTCGACGCCACCACGCGTGTTTTATCGGCGCCTCCCCGGAGCGCCTGGTCAAACTGCACAACGGTCACCTGCAAACCCTGGCGCTGGCGGGCACAGCCCGGCGCGATCCCTGCCCGGAGCAGGATGCGCAACTGGCGCAAATGCTGCTCGACTGCCAGAAGAACCAGCATGAGCATGCCGTGGTGGTGCAGATCATTCAGCGTGACCTGGCGCCCTGGGTACGCCCGTTGCACGTTCCCCCGGCGCCGCACATCAAGCGGCTCAGCCGCGTGCAGCACTTGGCGACGCTGATCGAAGGCGCACTGCGCCCGCAGAGCAGTTTGCTGGACATGGTCGCAGTCCTGCACCCGACGCCCGCGGTCGGCGGCCATGAGCGCGGCCAGGCGCTGGAGCATATTCGCCAATTCGAGGGCTTTGACCGTGGCTGGTACGCGGCGCCGTTAGGTTGGCTGGATGCCCACGGCAACGGCGAATTCATCGTCGGTTTGCGCAGCGCTTTGCTCAACGGCAACCAAGCCCGTCTATTTGCCGGCTGTGGCATCGTCGAACACTCCGACCCTGCCAGCGAATACGACGAAACCTGCATCAAATTGGCGGGCATGCGCGCCGCGTTGCAGGTATAACCCGCTGCCCGATGCTTGAATCAAGTCCGGCGCAGGCCTACCCTGCACACGGAAAATTCACCCTCTGAGTCAGGAAGACCTTACATGTGGGATGGCAACGTTACCTTTGGTGATTCATGGGCCGGCTACATTGGCCGCGCGGATCAGAACACTGCCCACTCCCATGTTGCCATTCAGCTGTGCATCGGCGTACACCAGCCCGTCACCCTGGAGCTGCCCGGCCAGTCGATCCGCGCGGCCGGCGTGATCATCGGGCCCAATGTCGAGCACCGTGCCGTGCCCGACATTCATCCGGTGGCCTTTGTCTACGTCAACCCGGATACCCCGTTGGGGCGTGCGCTCAACGCGTTGCTGCAAGACAATGGCATCGCCCTGGCCAGTGACGAACTGCTCGAGTGCTTTCGCCACTCCAGCTCCCTGTCTCAGTTTGTGGAAGCGCTGGGGCGCTTGCTGGCGATTACGTCGCCCATCGACCAACGCCTCTACAAGGCCTTGAACATTCTGCGCCTGGACCGCGACGGTCCGGGCTCCGTCAGCCGCGCCGCGAGTGCGGTCGGCCTGTCCAGCCCGCGCTTGCGCTATGTCGCCACGCACCAGATGGGCGTGTCGCTGTCCCAATGGATCATCTGGAACAAACTCGAGCGCGCGTCCAAATCCCTCGCTGACGGTTCCACCTTGTCGGATGCCGCTGCCGACGGCGGCTTTTCCGACCAGGCGCACTTGGCCCGCATCATGCGCCGCATGATTGGCATGACGCCCCGCACCGCTGCCAGGGTTTTGCGAAAGACAAGCGTTTCGTTCAAGACGCATTGATATCAAAAAGCCAATATCGATCGCATCTTATTCGCGAAAACGATAAGCGCTGATTGCCGGCCTCACACAGCACCTCAGCGCTACCGACAGTGAATGCAAGAGTGTTCGCCAGGGGTATCCGTGCCCGGGATTTGGCGGAACGCACCGTTAATTCTTTCGATGAGTCCGCAGGAAGCGTCCTACATGTCAGAACAGCAAAAATTAACCGTCCTTCTCACGGGGGGCTCAGGCGTACTCGGTGAATCACTGATCGACTGCCTGGCAGAGGACTTTGACCTGGTATGCCTGGCGCGTAAAAGCCGCATTCGCCACCCGCGAGTGGAGGTGCTCAAGGGCGATATATGCAGCCCGCGACTGGGGCTGGACGTCGGCGATTATGAAGCGCTGCTCAAGCGTGTCGATTGGGTGATCCACGCCGCAGCGGTGACCCGCATGGATGGCGATATCGACCAGATCTTTTCGGTGAACTACCTCGGCACCGAAAACGTCGTGAACTTTGTCCAGCAAGCCAACGTGCCGCTTTACCACATCAGCACCCCCTTCACCCATCCGTGCGACTACTACGAAGGCGTGCAAGCAGAAACGCCTTACGAAGTCGCCAAGCGCCAGGCTGAAACGCTGGTGCGCTCGGCAGGTATCGATGTTTCGATCTTTCGTCCCTCCATCATCATTGGCGACTCGGACAGCGGGCACATGCCCAACTTCCAGGGGTTTCATATGACCATGGGTCTGATGATGTCCGGCGTGCTGCCTATCGTGCCCTGCCCGCCTGCCGGGTATATCGACTTGATCGCCCGTGACGTGGCGGCGCGGGCGATTGCCAACGCGTTGCGCCAGCGCTTGATCGGCGCAGACTACTTTCTCACCAGCGGCCCGCAGGCGCTTGATCTCAACGGTCTGTTGGACCTGATGTGCCAATCCATGGAAGCCCAGGCCCAAGCCTTCACCCGGCCGCGCTGCATGGCGCCGGATATTTATGAGCGGCTGATCCGCCCAGTGTTCCTCCCGGCACTGACCGGCAATATCCAGGCCGCGCTGGGCCGCGCCAACCAGCTGTGTCGCTATGCCTGCCTGCGTACACCGCTGCCCACGTCACTTCCTGAGTTGCTCGGCGAACCGGCGTTCAGCGCACGGGATGTCAGCCGTGAGTTACTGCTCTCGCTCAACCACTTGGCGCCCAAGCTGGGCGCGTTGACGCGCATGCTCAAGCAGCCGATGCCAACCGTCGCACAGGCGTCAGTCGCATGAACCCGCTTCTTACCGAACCCGCAGCCGACGCCGCACAGGTCGACCAGTACTTCCGCCAGCACGTGAATTCAGGGTATGCGCGCCTTGCGTCGTTGATGAATCTGCCGATCGAACAGTCCAGCCATGGCGTTTATATCTACGACAGCCAAGGCCGCAAGTACCTGGATGCCGGCGGCTATGGCGTATTTTTCCTCGGCCACGGCCACCCGGTGGTGGTGGCGGCCGTCACCCGGCAGCTGCAGCAAAACGCCCTGGCCAGCAAGCTGTTGCTCAACCCGCAACAGGCTTTCGCCGCGCAAGCCCTGGCTGCGCATTGCCCTGGCAACCTGGACTATGTGTTCTTTTGCAACTCAGGTGCCGAGGCCACCGAAGCCGGCCTGAAACTCGCCCGGCTCAACGGCTGCCGCCGCACGCTGTCGACCCTCGGCGGCTTCCACGGCAAGACCCTCGGCGCCCTCGCCGTCACCGGCCGCGAAAGCTACCGCGAGCCGTTCAGCGGCCTGCTCAGTGAAAGCACGTTCGTCCCCTTCGGCGACAGCGCCGCGCTGGAACAGCAATTGCGCGCTTCGCCGGACAAGGCCTGTGTGATTCTCGAACCGATCCAGGCCGAAGCGGGTGTGATCCTCGCGCCGCCAGGCTACCTGACACGTGTCCGCGCACTGTGCGACCAGTACGGCGCCGTGCTGATCATCGACGAAATCCAGTCCGGCATGGGCCGTACCGGCCATTGGTGGGCATGCGACCAGGAACAGGTGGTGCCCGACATCATGCTGGTGGGCAAAAGCCTGTCCGGTGGCTGCGTGCCGGTCAGTGCCATGGTCGCCAGCGCGGCGATTTACGCGCCGTTCAACCGCAACCCCACGGTGCATACCTCGACCTTCGGCGCCAACCCGCTGGCCATGGCGGCCGTGCAGGCCACGTTGCAAGTGATGGTGCAGGAAGACCTCGTGGAACGTGCCCGGCTGATGGGCCAGGACCTGCACGCCCGCTTCAGCGCGCTGTTGCAGCAGAGGGGCCTGGCCGAGCGCGTCAAGTTGCGCAGTGCCGGCTTGTTGCTGGGCTTTGAATTCAGCGACGCCTCGGTCGCCGCGAACATGGTCATGGCCCTGATCGAACAGCAAATCATTGTGTGCCACTCGCTCAATGACCACCGGGTCGTCAGGCTCACGCCTTCCCCGCTGCTGACAGCCCAGGATTGCAATCGGTTGATCGAGGGGTTCACCCACGCGCTGACCACCTCAATACCATCCCTTTGATTGGAGTTTCCCCCATGCAAGAAGTCAACGTACTGGCCCATATCCCCAGTGCCTGCGCTGATGAAGTCTTTGCCGTGATCAGCGACTTCAGCAACTACGTCGAGCTGTGCGAGTCGGTGCGCAATATCACGATCAATAAGGTCAGCGACCAGGTGTCGCTCACCTCCTGGGAAGTCAATTTCCACAGCGGCATTCTCAAGTGGCAGGAGCGTGACACGTTCAATGCCCAGACCCGGGAAATCCACTTCGAGCAAATGAGCGGCGATGTCGATCACTTCTCCGGCACCTGGCAAGTACTGGCGGACGGCAAAGACGCGGTCATCACCTTCGCGTCGCGCTTTGACCTGGGCCTGCCGATGCTCGCCGACATGCTCGACCCCGTGGCCCACAAAGCCATCCGCGACAACATTCACTCGATCATCACCGGTCTGTTCCCGGCGAGTTACTTGAAGGCCTGAACCATGTCCCTTTCACTGTTGAATCGCTCGCGTGCCTTGCTGCACAGCTACGCCCCAGGTTTTGACGAACGCCTGGCGAGCATCGCATTCACCGAACGCGAAGCGCCGCCTAGCGAAGTCATCGCCCTGTTCAAGCAACAAGGGCCGGTCGGCCTGTTGGTCAATCGTGCCGCGGGCGGGTTGGGCGCGGGCATCCTTGATGCCGTGCATGTGCAGATCGCCCTGGGCGCGCGTTCACCCTCGCTGGCGGTGGCCAGCACCATGCATCAGTTTTCCGTGGCGAGCCTGTTGGCCCTCACCCAGAACGGCGGCGGCGCCGAAGGTTTGCTGTTGGCGGCGGTCGCACAAAAGCGCTTGCTGCTGTCCTCGGGGTTTGCCGAAGGCAACTCGGGCGCCGGCATTCTCGATTCGAACATGCAGGCGCTGCAAACCCCTGAAGGTGTATTGCTCAGTGGCAGCAAAAAGCCCTGCTGCCTGGGTCAGTCGATGGACTTGCTCACCGCCAGCTACACCCGCCAGACCGCCGAGGGCGAAGAGCTGATGGTCGCACTGATTCCGGCGAATGCACCGGGCATCACGCGGTCGCCGTTCTGGCAGAACAGCGCACTGGCCGCCGCCGAAAGCATCGAGGTGCGCCTCAACGAAGTCTTCGTGCCCGAACGCATGTTGTTTTCCGCCGGCTACAAACACCTGTTGGGCGACGTGCAAACCGTCGGTTTCATCTGGTTCGAGCTGTTGATTTGCGCGTCCTACGTGGGGGCCTGCGCCGGATTGATCGAGTCTGTGATCGAGGCCGGGCGCTGGACACCCCATCACCGCGTGGAGCTGGCGGCTCAGCTGCAACTGGCGATCAGTGCCCTGGAAGGCGCGGCGCTGGATATCGAACGCAACCCGCAGGACCTGCCGAACGTGCTGGCCCGCCTGCTGCTGGTGCGCTACGGCATCGAACAACTGCTCACCGAGCTTTCGGACCAGGCCCACGCCATGCTCGGTGGGATGGCGTTTATCACCAGCAACCAGAGTTCGAACTGGTTGATGGCCTGCCGTGGCCTGCAGTTTCACCCGCCGGCGAAGATCTCGATGGCGAGCAACCTCGACACCTACTTGTCCCACTCAACCTTCAGCATCGCCGGAGCGCACCCATGAACCTGCTCGGAAAAATCGTCGTGATCACCGGAACCGCGCGCGGCCTCGGTTACGCGGCGGCCTGCACATTGAAAAAACAGGGCGCCACCGTGATCGGCCTGGACATTCTTGCGCCACAAGAGCCCGGGTTGCTGGATGGGTTTTATCAAGTCGACCTGTGTGACCGAACGGCGCTGGCGCAGGTGATTGGCGCCATCAGCACCGACTTCGGCGACATCGATATCCTGGTGAATAACGCCGGCACCCTGACCCTGGAACGCGGTGAAACCGGCGTCACCGACGCAGTCACCCGCGCGGTGGATGTGAACCTGTTCGCGCCATGGCAACTAGTGGCCGGGTTCCTGCCGGGGTTGCTGCGCAAGCGCGGCAAAGTGGTCAACGTGTCGTCGCTGTTTGCCCTGGTGAACGCGCCTTATGTGGCCGCATACGCTGCCAGCAAACGCGCGCTGAGTGCTTATTCGGACGTGCTGCGCATGCAATATCGCGGGCAGCTCGACGTGGTCACCGTGTACCCGGGCTTTATCGACACCGCCATTCACTTGCCCGCCCAGCGCGTGGGTTTGTCGGTCAAGCGCCTGGTGACGTTCATGTGGGGTGACAGGACCCTGCTGTCTCTCGAAGAGAAACTCGATGCCGCCGCCGATGGCCTGGTTCGCGCCTGCCAAAAAGACGGCCTGCGCAACCGCGGGCTGACCTTTATGGGCACGCTGGCCATGTACACCGCGCGTATCGCACCAAGTGTGGTCGACGCCTTTATCGCCCTGCGCCTGCGCACGCTGACCCGCGGCGGGCACCTCGCGCTCAAACCTGAACTGATCGAGTAACGCGTTGCCAATGGCCAGACAACTCCACAGCAAGCCTCAGGTCCGCCTCGATCGCGCCTTGTTCAAGGCCCGGTCGGGTGAGTCCCTGTTGATCATCGGTTACGCCTTGTGCCTCTTCCTGCTGCCCCTCGCGCTGTTTGTGTGGGTGGCGAACACGGCCGCCACCCTGTGGGTGTTGCTGTGCTCGCCCCTTTGGGTGCTGGCCGGGTACGGGTGGTTTCTGCAAGCGATCCTCGGGCATGAAGGTTTCCACTTCAACCTGAGCAGCAGGCCTATGCACAGTTGCTACCTGGGCATTTCCACCAGTTCGTTGCTGCCTGGATTCTGCGTGACCGGTTACTTCGTCGACCATTGGCAACACCATCGCTACAGCAACAGCGAACAGGACCCGGACTATCGGCACTTCTCGCGTTATCGGAGCCTGTTTAGCCGCCTTGCGCTGTCACGGTTGATGGCCACCTCGAACTATCTGCAGGCGACGTTGCGCCTGGCCTTCGGCCCGCCGGTCAGCCCATCGCCCTTGCCTTCGCCTTTGAGCGCAGCCCAGGTGCGACGACTGGCGCGCTGCAATATCGCGTGCCAGGTCGGCTGGTTGAGCGTCTACGCGGTCGCCCTGTGGCAGATCGACGGGCTGCTGCTCGGGTTTGCCTTGAGCCTGGCGGTTGCGTTCCTGCTCTCGGCAGTCAATGCCTATCAGGAACATGCCTTCAGCGAGGGCCATGACCAGCCCCCTGCCCGCTCGCGTACCTCGCGCCTGAGCACCTGGCTGCACGCCGGCGCGAACTTTCACCTGGAACATCACTTTTATCCAGCGGTGCCGTGCTGGCGCCTGCCCAAGGTCCACCGCCAACTGCTGGACGCGGGGTGGTACGCAGACCGGCAATACCTGCTGGAAACACGCTTCATACCGTCCTTCAAGTACGCCTCCGGTCGCCATCCTTACCGGGGCGACACGCTGAACGACTGAACGGCCCCCTTACTTTTCCCATGGATTTTGGCCTGAACCACCAGGCCGCAGGAGCAGCTATGCCTTTTGATATCGACCGCCACATTGAAACCGAGCGCGCCCAGTTATTCGGCCACCCGCTTTTCGCCAATATCCGCACCGTTGAAGATGTACGCACACTGATGGAATTTCATGTGTTTGCCGTATGGGACTTCATGACCCTGCTCAAGCGCATCCAGCGCGACCTCACCTGTGTGGAGTTGCCGTGGGTACCGCCAACGCATATCACGGCTGCGCGCTTGATCAATGAAATCGTGGTCGGCGAAGAAACCGACGAACACCCCGATGGCGGCTTTATCAGCCACCTGGACCTGTACCTGACCGCCATGGATGAAATCGGCGCCGACAGCTCGGTATTCCGCCGTTTCCTCGCTGCCATCCAGGCCAAGGAACCGCTGGCCAAGGCCCTCAGCGACCGCGATATCCCATTGGCGGCCAAAGTGTTCATGTGCCAGACGCTCGATGTGGCGCAACACGGCACCACCGAAGCGGTGTTGGCGTACTTCTTCTTTGGCCGTGAAGACATCATCCCCGACATGTTCGGACGCCTGCTGTCGCAATGGTCGGTCAGCGAAACCGAGGTGCCGATGCTCACCTATTACTTGAAGCGCCACATCGAAATGGATGGCGACGATCACGGCCCGGCCGCTAAACGCATCATCGCTGAAATCGTCACCACCCCTGTGCAACACCAGCACATGGTCGAAAGCGCCAAGACCGCGATCAAATCGCGCATCGATTTGTGGGATGGCGTGCATCACTTCCTGCAGCACAAAGCGCAACACGCCACGGACCGCCCTGAGTGCCTAAGCCTCGCATGACCACAGGGAGCAGGACATGACCAAAGGTAAATTGATAAAACTGACACTGTGCGGCGTTGTGGTCGGTGGGTTACTGCTGCTCGGCTGGCAACGTTGGCAGTATTCCAACGCTTACGTGAGTACCGATAACGCCGAGCTCGATGGCGTGATCATTCCGGTGCGCGCCAAGCTCTCGGGCGTGGTGATGAGCGTGCCGGTGACAGACAACCTCACGGTGCAAAGCGGTGATCTGCTGTTTCAGATCCGCGACAGCGAATATCAATACCAGGTCGAGCAGCGTGAGGCGCAATGGCAGGCGTTGCTTGCTGCCGCAGGGCGCGGCGGCGGTCCGGGTGCGTTGGACAGCCAGGTCCTCGGCGCGGTCGCGATGCGCCAGGCGGCGCAAGCGGCGCTGGCACAATCCAGTGCCAATCTGGAGCAGGCGCGCAACGACTACGGGCGCGCCCGCCGCCTGGGCGCCCAAGGTGTGTTGAGCACCCAGGATCTTGAGGTGGCCAAGGCGCGTTTCGACGCCCTGAGCCACGCTCAGGAAGTGGCACGCGGCAATGCCCAGGCTGCCGCGCAAAGCACCTTGGCCAACAAAGCCGAACTGAAAGTGCAGGACTACCGGATCGCGGCGGCGCAAGCCGAACTGGAACAGGCCCGGATCAAGCTGCACGACACTCGTCAGACCGCGCCGGTGCGCAGCATTGTCTCGAAAAAAGAAGTCGAGCCGGGCCAATTCGTGGTCGCCGGGCAGAAGCTGTTGAGCCTGATTGCCACCGACCCGCTGTGGATTACCGCCAACTTCAAGGAAACCCAGGTCGGGCGCGTGCGGGTCGGCCAGTTGGCCAAGGTCACTGTGGATGCGTTTCCCGGGCAGGCTTTCGACGGGGTGGTCGAGAGCCTCGCTCCGGCTACCGGCGCAAAGTTTTCACTGCTGCCCCAAGAGAACGCCACCGGCAATTTCACCAAGGTGGTGCAGCGCGTCCAGGTCAGGATTGCCCTCAAAGACGTGCCGGATGACTACAAAGCCTTGTTGAGCCCCGGCATGAGCGCCTTCGTCGAAGTCGCCACGCAACAGCACGGCAGCCACACGCTATGAAGTCGCCGTATCTGATTGCGCTGACCGTGACGCTGGTGTCGATGATGGAACTGCTCGACGTGACCATCGTCAACGTGGCGATTCCCAGCCTGATGGGCACCTACGGGGCGTCGGTCGATGAAATCTCCTGGGTATCCACCGGCTACGTGGTGGCCAACGTGGTGATCCTGCCGGTCAGCGGCTGGCTGTCGGCCTGGTTCGGGCGGCGCACTTATTACCTGGTCTCCACGGCGGTGTTCGTGCTGGCATCCGTGGGCTGCGCCTTTTCCGCCGAACTCTGGCAACTGGTGGCGTTCCGCGTACTGCAAGGCTTGGCGGGCGGCGGGTTGCTGGGGATTTCCCAGGCAATCATTTACGACGTATTCCCCAAGGAGAAGGTCAGCAGCGGCATGGCGTTGTACGGCGTTGGCGTGATGATGGGGCCGACGTTGGGCCCCACCGTCGGCGGCTATCTGATCGACACCTTGTCCTGGCACTGGATATTCCTGATCAATCTGCCCATCGGTGCTGTGGCCCTGCTGCTGTGCTGGCTGTGCATCGGCGATTCCGCCAATGAAAGCAAACCCAGCAGCGTCGACTACAGCGGCTTCTGCCTGCTGGCCCTGGGCGTCGGCAGCCTGCAGATCCTGCTGGAGCGCGGCGAGCATTGGGACTGGATGGAATCGAACTGGACGGTTACCTGCCTGTTGCTCAGCAGCTTCAGCCTGGTGGGGTTCTTCTGGTGGGAACGGCGCGCGACCAACCCGATCGTCAATGTGGCGCTGTTTCAGAACCGCGAGTTTTTGATGGGCTGCATCTGCGCGTTTTGCGTGGGCTTCGGGCTGTACAGCACGTTATTCATGGTGCCGCTGTTTTTGCAGACGTTGCTGGCACAGAGCGCGTACCAGAGCGGGCTGGTGATCTTCCCCGGGGCGGTGGCCAGTGCCATCAGCACCTTGGTGATCGGCAAGCTGTCCCAGGAAAACAAGATCGACGAGCGCGTGTTCGTGACCTTGGGCATCGTCATGTACTGCTATGCGATGTTCCTGCACACCCAGTTCACCCTCGACAGCAACCCGGACACGCTCTATTGGCCCCTGGTGATTCGCGGCCTGGGCCTGGGCATGATCTTCGTACCGCTGACCAACCTGGCCATGCGCCGTCTGCCGCTGACGTTGATCTCGGGCGCCTCGGGCGTGCTCAACCTGATGCGCCAGCTGGGCGGCAGCGTCGGCATCGCCATTGCCGCGACCCTGCTCACGCGGTTTTCGTGGGAGCGCTATCGCCTGCTGTCCGAGCATGTGACCGAGTCCAGCCTGGTTGCCAGTGGCTGGGGCGGCGTGGAATCCAACCCGCTGTTTCTGTCCCTGAACCTTGCAAGCCATCAACAAGCCTTGGCCCTGATGCCTTACCTGCAAGCGCGTGAACAAGCGCAAATGCTGGCCTTCAGCATGCTGTTCGGCACATTGGGCGCGGTCATGGCCATCGGCATTCCCATGGTGCTGATGATGCGCAGAAGCACCCTCAGCCGATAACTTCTCCAGTGGAGCACATCCCCTTGCGTATTCCAGGGCTGCATCTCGACCCGATCACACTGCTCACTTTCCTGTGCGGCCTCAGCCTCGCCTGCTGCCCGGCCAATGCGGCGGCGGAAGACTTGTACCAGCTGTACCAGAAGGCGCTGACCCACGACATGAAGTTCGCCGCCGCGCAGGCGCAACAATTGGCCACCGCGGAAAAAGAACCGCAAAGCCGTGCCAACCTGTTACCGGACCTGTCGGTCACCGGCGGCGCGGCGTGGGTCGATGCCGAGGATTCGTCCGACTACCATCGCAACCGCAATAACACCAACGCCTATGCCGTGGTTCTCACCCAACCGCTGTTGCGCTGGCAGAGTGTGGTTGCCCACGACCAAAGCAAACTGATGATCAGCGCCAGCGAGGTGCAGACCGAACAGGCGCGCCAGGACCTGATGCTGCGTGTCGCCCGCGCCTACTTCGACGTACTGCTTAACCAGGAACTGCTGAACACCCGCACGCAACAGTTGCAAACCCTGCAGGAGAGCCAGGACCGCACTCGGCGTTTGTTGGCCGACGGCGCCAGCACCCACAACGCGCTCGAACAGGTTCAGGCCAAATACGACCAGGCCTTCGCCGAGCAAATCGCCGCACGCGGCGCGCTGGATATCACCACCGAAGCGCTCACCCAATTGACCGCCGCCCAGGCGCGCCCATGGTCGGGCAAGGAGCCACAATTCAGCGCTCCGGTGCCCGCCGCGATCGGCGCCTGGGCCACCACCGCGCAACAAGGCAACCTCGCCGTGCAGCGGGCGCAGATTGCCCAGCGCCTGGCCGAAATGGACATCGACAAGGAACAAGCCGGCCACTTGCCGACGCTTGACCTGATCGCCGCCCATGGCCGTTTTGCCTCGGTCGGCGGCGATGTGTACGACGTCACCCTGCCGGAGAATCCTTATAACCAGACGGTGGTCGGGGTCAAACTGAGCGTGCCACTGTATGGCGGCGGCCGTACCAGCAGCCGCGTGCGCGAAGCCCATGCGTTGCAGAGCAAAGCCCTGGATGAACTCGAAGATGCGCGCCGCAGCGCCGGGCTGATGGCCCGCCAGGCCTACCTGCAAGTGACCAGCGGCATGAGCCAATACCAGGCGCTCAAGCAGGCGCTGAAATCCAGCCAGGTCAACCTCACGTCGGTGACCCACGGCTTCGAGGCCGGTGCGCGCATCAACACGGAGGTGCTGGACGCACAGCAGAAAGTCACGGACACCCAGCAACGTTTGGCCCAGCAACGCTACGCGATTCTGCTCGCGCAGCTCAACCTGCTGGCGTCGACGGGGAACCTGAACGACGCGCGTCTGCGTGAGGTCAGTCGCCTGCTCGATTGAACCCGGTGCGCGCCCCATTCAGCCCATGTACCTGAGCCATTGAATTCAGGGTTCGATAATCGAACAGGTTCCCACTTCTGCCGTTCAAGTTCACTGCGTGAATGCGGATAGCACGATCACTATTACTTAAGTGGTCTGCGGAGTATGCCCATGTTTGCCCATCTGAAAATTCGCACCGGGATGATCGGGGTGCTGCTGCTGTTCGTTATTGCACTGTTGTTCTCGACCCTGAACGGCTGGCGGTCGGCGGTACGCAGTCACGAGCACATTGACGAGTTGGGGCGTACCTCGCGACAAATCGACGGGATCAACAACGCGTTGCTGCTGGCAATCCGTACCAGCGCCAACGTGTCCTCGGCGTTCATCGAGACCGTCGGCGGGCGTTTCGACGACGCGGAAGCCCGGCTGGTGCGCAGTGAGGCGATCTGGAGTGACGCCATCGCCAAGGTCAATGCCTCGACCACAGACTTGCGTGACCCGCAGTTGAAGGCCCTCGCCGAAGATCTCAAGCGTGCGTTCGCCGTATACGGCACGGCCATCGTCGGACAACGCGCCGCCACGCGCGCGCGCTCCGCCGAAGAGTATTTTCAAGTCAACATCGATGCCGGCAACAGCATGACCAAGCTTCAGGAGATTCGCGTGAAGCTGGTCGGCGCGTTGGATGCCCGTGCCCAGGAGATCAACACGGAGGCGGCTGCGCGGCTGCAGACTTCGCAAACCCTGGCCATTGCCTTGATCCTGCTGACCCTGGCACTCGCTGTCGTCTGCTGGGTATTCATCTCGGGCACCGTCCTGCGCCCATTGCGCGCGGCCGGCGAGCACTTCAAGCGCATTGCGGGGGGCGATCTGACCCGCGAAGTCGTCTCGCCTGGCCGCAACGAAATTGGCGAATTGTTCCTTGAACTGCAACGCATGCAGGCCAGCCAGCGTGAAACACTGATCCAGATCGCTGACTCAGCCACGCAGTTGGCCTCAGCCGCTGAAGAACTCAACGCCGTCACCGAAGAAAGCAACCGTGGCCTCCAGCAGCAGGACATGCAGCTGGAACAGGCCGCGACCGCGGTGAACCAGATGACCAGTGCGGTCGAAGAAGTGGCGCGCAACGCGGTGTCGACTTCGCAAGCGGCCACCGCCTCCAATACGCTGTCGGAAAAAAGCCGTCAGCAGGTACGCGAAAACATCAGCGGTACGCAATCGATGACCGCCGAAATTCACGGCAGCGCCGAGCGTATCCAGCACCTCGCCAATGAAGTGCGCAACATCGGCAAGGTGCTCGACGTGATCCGGGCCGTCTCGGAGCAGACCAACCTGCTGGCCCTCAACGCGGCGATCGAAGCAGCCCGGGCCGGTGAAGCCGGTCGGGGGTTTGCTGTCGTGGCCGACGAGGTCCGCACCCTCGCCTACCGCACCCAGGAATCGACCCGCGAGATCGAACAGATGATTGCCAGCGTGCAGAGCACTGCCGAACACGCGGTGGATTCGATGCGCAGCAGCACGGCGCGGGCGCAAGGCACGCTGGAAATCACGCAGGCGTCGGGGGTGGTGCTGGAGGATATCTTCGCGGCCATCGGCCAGATCAACGAGCGCAACCTGGTGATTGCCAGTGCCGCCGAAGAACAGGCCCAGGTTGCGCGTGAGGTCGACAGCAACCTGTTGGCGATCCGCGACCTGTCGGCGCAATCCGCGGCGGGCGCCTTACAGACCAACGCAGCGAGCCATGCGCTGTCACGCTTGGCTGCGGAGCTGAGCGGGCTGGTGGGAGGCTTTCGGACTTGATCCTTGGCGTAAGACACACGCCGGCTAAGGGCGTGCACGCAGCGGCTTTGTCGGAACCTGGACTTTTCACGACGACCGTCCGCAACGCACGTCCCGAATACTCGATAGAAATTGCCTGGTTTGACGGTTGGATCGCAGACAGACGACGTGACATGTTGAGGGCGCCGTTGTCGCAAGCTGCCTCATCTTGGCACGCGCCGATTTACGGGTAGTCCACATGAAGTTGAAAAGCGCTAGAAGGTTCTTTAGCTGCTCTGGGCAATCCTCTGGAAGGTCGGGGCGAGTGCTACCACGCTGGGTCAAAGTTCTAAGAAACACACGCCAAAACCGAAGTACCGGCGACCGATCAATCCATATTAAGAGGTCGGCTCTGGCAATACGGTTATCCCAGGTGGCCGAATGGCCACCTTCAAAAATCCACTGATCGCGAGCCTCGGCCTCGTGACAAAGGCGAGTCTTCTCATCAGTGTTTCGCTCAACCCATCCCGGTTGCCAATGGATCGTGTCGATATGGATGACCGGAAGACCTGTGTGCTTGCCCATCGCCCGAGCCAGCGTACTTTTTCCTGACCCTGGTTGGCCAATAATCATGACACGCTGCATAGGAGCCCCTGCGCATTGAACATCCTGATCATACTGAGCGACGCTGCCCCTCATTGGAACACTTCACAATCGAATCGTGTTGATTAGTGCTACGCAACGACGGGTGAAGTTCCAGGCGATAGGCGAGAGTAGAAAGACCGCGACAAGAAACGCCACCTGGGACAGGTAGAACGGCTCCAGCCACTGCTGGTTCAATGCGACGTAATAGGTGTTATGGGCGACGTCAGCCAGAATGATTGCTGCTGTAAGGATGATGCCCACCCTTGGTTTTATGAAAAGGAGCAGTGCCGCCAGCGGGTCAAAAAACGTAAGCGCCCCCCAGAAAATACGGCTAGCCCAATAGGCGCTGGCCCCGTATCCGTAGTCCCAGAGCAACCCATGCTGAAAATCTGCTCGAATGTGATTGGTGGTTGCGACCAAAAGGCAACAGGCGAACAAAACTCGGATGGCGAATGACGACCGTGGCATAGCTGGATCTGCTTTCGTGAAGTAATCCTATGATAACGGGATCAACCAACGTCGCAGCAATGTAAACGTATGGCAAACCCGTCTTGACCAGACGACTTTGGGCCGTGCGACAATTGGTTGCATATCGTTGGGCAAGAAATGTAGGTTGTACCGTCAACATAAATACGTCGTTTAACTGGAGCTACATGGACGAGCTAAGAGTTTTCAGCAACACTCACTGGATAGTGACTCATCGGCGAGATTCACGTTACGACGGGTATTTGATAATTTCATCTGAAGAGACGGCTTCAGATCTCAGCGATTTGAGCGACGAAGCCATGTCATCTCTCGGTTTGGTGATGAAAACCTCGGAGCGTCTGCTGGCAAAGGTGTATTCCCCTTACAAAGTAATGTTCTACAAATTGGGATTTTCTCCTGACTTCAGCGCACATTTTCATGTCGTTCCAGTCTCGGAAGACTTGCTCGCAGAGATATCAAAACACCCCGGTTATTCCGACAATCCTGACTGTAACGACGCAATTGTTTTTCTAAGTCGAGAGTACTGTGAAAGACCTCTTACCGTTGGCGAAGCAGAAAAACAGCTCTCGGCGGTTCATTTGCTCAGGGCCTTTCTGTGACTAAGATACTTTCGCGCGGTTAAGCGGATACCCACTTGTGCGGTGGCAGTTCTTCAATCTCACTCGCCCGCTGCGTCGGCAGGCGCGTTAGAATATCCCTCAAATACGCGTATGGACCATGCCCATTCAACCGCGCAGTAAGCGTTTGGCCAACTCTCCTGGAGTAGTTGGGGTATTGCGCAGACTCTCCCATCCAATTGCATGGAATTGACATAAGTGTCCATTCAACACACATGTTGCGTGGTTAAACGCGCGCCTACTTAACTGTTGACTCTGATAGGAATAGGCAATGCTCTAAGACAAACCGGCATAGGTGACCGAGTTTTCGATAGATATCATGGCCTCGTCCCTACTTATTGGAAGTCGCCATGAACAGCAGAAAAACCATATTCATCACGGGGGTGAGCAGTGGCTTCGGCAACGCGCTGGCGCAAGAAGCTCTTGCAGCGGGCCACCGCGTCATAGGTACCGTGCGTAGTGAAGCCGCCTTGCGCGCCTTTCAGGCGCTCTCGGTGGATCATGCTCATGGGGTGATTCTGGATATCACTGACTTCGCCCGGATCGACAGCGTAGTAGCTGCTATTGAAGCAACCCACGGCCCAGTCGACGTGTTGGTCAACAACGCCGGCTACGGTCATGAGGGCATCTTTGAAGAGTCGCCGCTGGAGGAAATGCGTCGCCAATTCGACGTCAACGTGTTCGGCGCGGTAGCGGTGACCAAGGCTTTCGTGCCTTATTTTCGCAAGCGTCGCACTGGTCATATTCTTAATATCACTTCTATGGGCGGCACCATCACGATGCCGGGCATCGCGTACTACTGCGGGAGCAAGTTTGCTCTCGAAGGTATCTCCGATACGCTGAGCAAAGAACTGCTACCTTTCAACATCTTCGTGACCGCCGTGGCACCTGGTTCGTTTCGCACTGACTGGGCCGGTCGTTCGATGCAGCGCACCCCACGAAGCATTGCTGACTATGACGCCAGTTTCGACCCGGTACGTAAGGCCCGCGAAGAACAGAGCGGCAAACAGCTTGGCGACCCGCGAAAAGCGGCGCAAGCGATGTTGCAGGTTATTGCCAGCCCGACACCACCGGCACACTTATTATTGGGCAGTGACGCGTTGGGGCTGGTACGTGACAAGCTGAATCGCACGGCCAGGGAGATTGATCAATGGGAAGCGCTGACCCTTACCACCGACGGTTGAGCGGCCAGCAGAGGGGACATCAATGAATCGGGCCGACTCAGGCACCTCGCGCATGGTGCATTTGATGGAAACCCTCGCGCCGGTCGAGGGCTACAACCTCAGCACGCTAGAGGATATCCGCTTTTTGCGTTCGAATCGGCCACTGACTCGCACTCCGGTGCTGTATGACCCGGGTATCGTGATCCTGTGCCAAGGGCGCAAACGTGGCTATCTGGGCGATGACGTATACGTTTATGACGCCCAGCACTATCTAGTGGTGTCCGTCCCAGTTCCTTTCACCATGGAGACCGATGCCAGCGAGGCGCAGCCAATGCTGGCGGTCTACATGCGCCTCGACTTACAAATGGCCAGCGAGTTGATACTGCAAATGGATGAAGCTCTCGGGCCAAGTGATGCCCAGCCCAAGGGCATGTATGCCTCGCCAATGGACGATTTGCTGCGCGCCTCGACGCTACGCTTTCTTGAGGCGATGAGCAGTCCGGGCGAAGCGCAAATACTTGGGCCGTCGCTGGTGCGGGAGATCTACTACCGCATCCTAACCGGCGAGCAAGGTGGCTCGATGCGCGCCGCGCTCAATCGCCAGGGTCACTTTGGTAAGGTCACTCGTGCGATCCGCAAGATCCATAGTTGCTACCAGGAGCGCCTGGATGTGGTGTCCCTTGCCCAAGAAGCGAGCATGAGCGTGCCCAACTTTCATCTGCACTTTCGCAGCGTGACGGACTCGTCGCCGATGCAATACCTGAAGTCGACGCGCTTGCACCAGGCGCGATTACTGATGCTACGCAACGCTATGACCGCTTCGACGGCGGCGTTCAATGTAGGCTACGAAAGCGCCTCGCAATTCAGCCGCGAATTCAAACGTTTCTTTGGGCGCACGCCCCAGGCAGAGATCGAATGGATGAAGGCGACCTACGCACTGCCTGCGCCGCCCACGCCATCTATGTACGTCTCGTCACATTAGCGATGAGCCGACCCGCTGCTCCGGCAACCCCAGTACCAGCGCTGTCCGCACCTGCCCAACATACTTTGGGCGGTTGAACGGGCGCCCATTTATGCGGCAGCAACTCGTTAATCTCACTTGCCCGCTGCGTCGGCAGCCGCGTCAGCACA
The DNA here is from genome assembly GCF_059423025.1 of Pseudomonas sp. GW704-F2. Lineage (NCBI taxonomy): Bacteria > Pseudomonadati > Pseudomonadota > Gammaproteobacteria > Pseudomonadales > Pseudomonadaceae > Pseudomonas > Pseudomonas sp. GW704-F2. Next base: position 56,599 of record NZ_JBWKXO010000028.1, read on the forward strand.
TCTTTGAGATAAGCATACGGGTCATGCCCGTTGAGCCGCGCCGACTGGATCAAGCTCATGATCGCTGCCGCCCGTTTGCCACGGCGTAAAGACCCTGCGAAGAGCCAGCTCTTGCGCCCAAGAGCCCATGGCCTGATTTGGTTTTCGGCCCAATTGTTGTCTATGGGCACGGCCCCTCATCACAGGTACTGCTTTTTCTTGCCGTATTAGGCGCCGTAAATCCGTAAGCGTTTCGGAAACACACCTTGTGAACTCCAGAATTAATGGCGATGGTGTTCGCGTATTTTAAGCGGAGGTATGCAACATCTATCATAAGTCTGTGGGCGCCTTGATTCGCCTTGGCCATTTTTTGGATGTGACCATCTCATCCCAATCAGCCAGGCGAGCGCGTTTTGTGTATGAATAGTACAAGCATAACTCCGCGCCAGATTGATCCTTCATGGATGGAGGGGGCTTAATGCCTCGCACTAATATTGCGAAAATTTCTTCCGAGTCGAGGAAATGCGCTTGAGTTCTTGAAAAGGAAGGCTTCAGCAGTTTACTTATTGCTTTGCAGGCTGTAACAGCCGCATTGGTCGATTGTCTGGTCTCATTTGGAGCAGCGTCCGCATACAAAAGTGTGCTGATCCAGGTCAATACCGCCAAAACTATCCACTTCAATATCTAGCTCCTTCAACAGGCTTTAATTGCCGGCTAACAAGTCTTGGTACGAACATGCCTTGTGTGATTAAAGAGGTCCCACTTATGTGGCGGCAATTGATTGATTTCACTCGCCGGCTGTGTAGGTGGGCGCCTGAACGTCCTTCAGGTAAACATACGATCATTACCATTCTAGGTCGCAATCTGTATAAATTAATGATCGCTGCTGCTGGTTTTCCGCTGCGCAGGGAACCTGCAAAACAAGCGCCCGCCGAACACACCTTGCTTGATTAAACGGGCGCCCATCTGCGCGGTAGCAGTTTGGTAATCTCACTCGCCCGCTGCGTCGGCAGGCGTGTAAGAACATCCTTCAAGTAAGCATACGGATCATGCCCGCTGAGCCGTACCGACTGGATCAAACTCGCGATTGCAGCCGCACGTTTGCCACTGCGCAGCGAGCCTGCGAACAACCAATTCGAGCGGCCAAGAGCCCAGGGCCGAATTTGATTCGCACACACGTCGAGAGTCACACAGAAACCTTGCGCGTTTAACTGTTGAACCCGCGCCAGGGCTTCGCCTAGCGTGGCACCAGCAATGTAGCGGCGGGAGATTTTTTGGATAATTGCGCGCGGAATCAAAGGGATGGCACGAGCCATCAAAGCGTTAAAAAGGTGCATATCAATACCCGAGATGAAAAACAGCAAACTTCCGCTTCTTCGCGCCAAAGCGTCGAAAAACCACGGACGAAGCAAAGCCGCCACTCCTTTTTTGAGAGCAGCATGAAGCAGAGTCACAGTCGTATGCGTCAGCGCATAACGGCAGCGTCTACTGCGAGCTTCAGTTCATCAATGGGGGCCAGGCGGCGACGTGCATGTTTTCTTCTTCAGGTGCTTGTTAACGTCAATGTTGTTGAAGTCCTCTGCCCCAGTACTGCCCACGCTTTTTGTAGCGCTTGATGGGGGACCGGACGGTGATCGATAGCACGAAAAAAGCAAGGTGTCTTGGACAGAGGTAACACGCGTGACTGGATGAACAGGCGCGCCTCACGCCCGCCAGGCCCGTGAGATAATCACGCGCTACGAGCGGACGACTCCGCCGAATAGATGACGGTTTGCGCGCTGTTCGCCGCAACGGTTTGCCGGGTGAAGTAGGTGTCGCCTTCGTCAGTCAGAATCTCATAGTCGACTTTTTGCGTGCTGCTGGCGTGTTTGATGATTTTCAGCACGCGCTGGAATTTCACGCTTTGCGTGCCGTTCTGGTTGGGCCCGGTCAGTACATTCACGCTTTGAAACCATCCGGCGTGTTGCTTGTTGCTCACCAGCGCGTTGGTCATCGCCTCGAACCGCTCCAGGCGGGTGAAGCCCCACAGCGTCTGCTCCTCGACGGTTGCGTCGGGGGTGGCGGCGCCGGTAAACACGAAGATATTGATCGTCGGGCTGTCTTCACAAAAGAAGTCATACGGGACCAGGCCATCGACCATTTTCCTGCCGGGCACAAAGCCCTTTTTATGCACCTGAAACATCGCCACCTCCGCTCAAACAATGGCGACAAGTCTAATGAGCGGCGACGTACAGGGCGGTCAAGCCAATGTAATGTCGTGTAAAGATCGCGCGTTGTGCAGGTTGACCTCAACGGTCAGCCCACCGCCTGACTCATTGCGAGCCACGATGCTGCCGCCGTGCATCTGTACTGCCCGCGCGGCGATGGCCAAGCCCAGGCCAAAGCCGACGCTGGCCTATCCGATTCGCACGCCGGAGAACGCGGATAAACAGGTGTTTCAGTTTTCCATGGGCCAGACGTTCTGACCATTTCAGCGGGTTAACGCGCTGCTCGTCATCGCGGGATACCGGCGTTATGTTTTATCGCCTGGCTCCGATGGGGCCTCGGCGACGGTTGCGGATTCGCGAGGCACATACGGTACTGGAATAGAGGGTGCGAGTGGGCGCCGTGTGAGGGCTGACCGGGACTTACCGCGAACCTTCTCTTCCCACTTGGCACGCTCCTGAGGGATGTCTTCGATCGGGATTTTCCTGTCCGTGCGCCTAAGTGCGATCAGTGCCACCACCAATACGGTTACGACAGCCGAGGATAGAATATCTAAAAGGTCCATGTTTCTTTCCGGTAGCCGTTGGCCGGCGATGGCTTGACTTCGTTGATGGTAGTTCGGCGAAGCAGAAAATTACTTTCCGATCGTTGTAAGAACACTATTCCAGGTTGTTTGTTTTCCTTAGTTGCGTAGGCGTTACGCCAAGTTTGCTGCGCAGGACACGGGTCAAATGTGCCTGATCTGAAAACCCACAATGATAGGCAATTTCCTTAATCGACAGTGTGCCGCTGTACAGCATTCGCTTGGCCCGTTCGATGCGCTGTTCGGTAACAAAGGTGTGTGGCGAACAGTCGAACGACTCGCTGAATTTCCTGGAAAACGTCCAGACGCCCAACCCTACGGCATCGGCCATTTCGTCCAGGCGTATGGACTCCTCCAGATGAGCATCGATGAACTCGAGCAAGTACTTTTTTTGTTGTTGCGACAGCCGCCCAGGCGCACTGGACTCTTTAAAGGTGACACTGGCGTAATGCCGTAGAAGGTGAATGGCCAACTGCATGCTCAAGGCTTCCACATACAATGCGCCACCAATCCCACGACTTCTTACTTCATTGGTAATTGCGCCGACAATAGCCGTGAGGATCGTGTCTTGGGTACGGAGCAGATCATGCAGGCGCACCTCTTCAATCGGACGCTCCATAACATCCATGGCCACACGAGACATCAGCGCATTGGAAAGATAGAGATGAGAAACATCAATGTCTTCTGTCCAGTTCCAATGGGAGTCCTGTGACATCGTAAGCAGGGAAATATCGCCCGGCGCGCAAGCGGTACGTGTCCAGCCCTCATCCACACAACGATCCATCGGTGTGTGGCCGCCAAAGTAATAAACGATCATGAAATGATCAAGGGGTGGAATGAGGACGTCCTGACCTTTATATCGATATGAGCGTTGCTGCATATCTTTCCATCCGAGTTCTTCGCTTGAGCTGAGAACTACGCCTGGCACCCACTTGAGAAGTTCCTTTGGGGTAATGACGGTCGGCATACTTGAAGTCTCACTTGAGGGCCGTTACCCTGGCTCTTATTGCGCTCCTACGCAAATTTGAAAGCACTCGAGAGATGGCCGTGGAGTATTGTTTTTATTAGTATTTACAGCTCACCAGAATACTAGCATGGGATGAACAGTGTCGAAAAAAATATCCAACGTTATGCGACTTAAGTGATTATAAAAAACCGAACACAGGGATTAAATGGCTATAAAGCGTGACCGAGATGATTTGCATGGGTTGAGGGTTGCGAACGTTTCCCGTCCCGCTAAAAAAACGGCCACCGCCGGGCGGCCGTAAAGGGGCTGCGAGAAGTGATTCTCGCAACGGAGCGACGCCTGTCAGGCCAACGCCCTGGTGATGTCTTCGCTGATTATCCTGGCGTAGTCGGTGTTGCTCAGTGACTTAGAATACGTAAAGCAATCGAAGATTGACGCGAGACTCTTCCTTGAAGCCATTTTCAACTGAAAGGTCTCGCCCCAATGTCGCAAGCAACTGAGCTTTTGGCGTCACGAAATAAGACCCGCCCAGCATTATTTTTGCTTGACGGCTTTCATCTTCCAGTTCGGTTCCGTCAACTTTCCTCTGCCCACCCCATAGCCGGGAATAACCGACATGCATAGCCGCGCGCTCACTGAACATGTACCTGATGAATCCTTGCATCTGATACTGCGGGTCCTGCTTCAGCGTCAGGTCGCGGGAGGAATAACGATCGTTGTCGCCGAAAAAAGTCACGTCAGCGACGAAATCCAGAATGACGCGGCTGCCGATGCCGTGCATGTATCCGCCCTGCAAGACATACTTCCATCGGTTCTCCCCAATATTCAACTCTTTATTCTTGTTGTAGTCGCCTATTGGCAAAAAAAGATATTGAGTGACGGCCAATGCGCGGTTTGTTGAAGGGTCCTGATGGATCCATACCGCATTGGCCAGAATCGGATCGCCCATTCCGCTTTCGCTGCCCATGCCTTTTATATCGCCACCGGCCGACAGGTGGCCAAAAGGCAATAGCAGTTGGATATTCGTCAGGACGCCTGCAAACGCTTGATAGCTGACCCCCCTCAGAATGCTGACATCCGAGTACAGGTTATATTTGTCACCTAACTGATTGCCGCGCACGTAATAATCGTGGCGTTCTGCATGCTGTAAATACAGCAGCCCGAGCTGTGTGCCGTCTGGCATTGGCGTATAGTCGCCAGGATCGACATCCAATGCGTGGCACACAATCGGAAGTTGTAGACCAAGCATTAAAGTCGCCAACTGAAACGCATGCATAATTCGGCAGTGGCTATTGTTTTTCCTCAGGCAGTCGACGCTAGCATCAGAACTCGACTTGAGCGTATTGGGCGCGCGCAAAGCATGTGCTGTTGTTATTATGTTCATCTTCAACCCTGTTTTTTTAAAATTGTTCTGGGTCTAGCACAGGTGTCCTGTGCTATTTTTTTTGAAGCTTGTTTCAATATGTCGGGGACGAAAGCAGCTCTGCCAGATGGGCGTCCAGTTGATTGAGCATTTGCGTATCGGTGCCAAAAAGTCCGAGGTGACCGTCGATTGATTGCAATGGCCTGAACTCGCTGTTCAGGATCATTTTCTGCTCCGACAGACAATCGTCCACGGTAAAGAACTGGTCATGTGAGATGGGCATGACATAGGTTTTCGCTCGGATTCGCCCCAGGGCCGCCGCAAGATCACCGCCCGTGTTTCGACTGACATCGCCCCGTTGCCATTTCCAGGCCATGGTCAGGAGGTTGTTAGGGTCCATTGCTGCAAAGTAGTTCGTCATAAAGCTGTCGACGAATACCTGCATCGACTCGAAACCCAGCGCCTTATGCCGCTCGGCGCGGAAGAACGCGGTACTCCAGCCCATCAATGTCCAGACTTTCGCGTGGCGCTTGAGCCCGGCCGCCACTGCCGCCGATGAGCCGTATAAGCCGGCCCGGAAGGCCGGATCGGTGGTTATCGCATCAATCAGTATTTCGCTGAACAGGAAGTCATGTTCGCTATTGCGCGCGGTGCCCGCTATGGCTGCGGCGCGTTTGACAAAGTCTGGATAGCGCACGGCCCACTCATAGGTTTGCTGTGCGCCCATCGATCCCCCGACCACTAACGCCAGGCTCTCGATGCCAAAGTATTCGGTGAGCAGTGTGTGCTGGGCACTGACGTCATCGCCAATTCTGACATTCGGGAACCCAGGGCCAGCCAATGAACCGCCGGTGTTACTCGCAGAGCTGGAAAGACCGTTACCGATCTGGTTGACGACGATGATGCAGTATTTCGCAGGGTCCAGCGCCCGCCCTTTGCCGATGTAAATCTGCTCCATCGCCTTGCTTGTGCCGGAATACCAAGTGGGAACCAGTATGGCGTTAGTCTTGTCGGCGTTCAGGGTGCCATGTATGGCTACGGCCAGCTGACATTCAGGAATGCACGAGCCTTCTTCAAGCTGAAGCGCTCCGATGTTGATCAGTTCAAAAGGACCGTGATGTTCCTGGGAGTAATAGTTGTTCATTTCAGGTTACCTCGAATATCGAGCTGTCACGGCGCAATAGAGAGTCGGAGTGACAGCTGCAATCAATGAGCAGTCGTTCGACCTCAAGCCATTTCAAAGCCTGGGTAACCCTGTGCGGCTATTTCGTCGCAGCGGCGATGATAGTTACCGACGCCGCCGATATACGATACAAGTCGGCGCGGTTTTCCATCGACGTTGGAGCCCATGTACCAAGAGTCGGTTTTGACGACCAGGGTCTTCGCCGCCGTCTCGTCGTGATGCTGTACCCAGTCGTCCTCGAACTCTTTGGAAGCTTCCACGACTTGTTTGCCGTGCTGGATGGCAAACTCAATGCATCCGGTGATCCAGTCCACCTGCTGCTGCAGGCAAGTGGTCATGTTGCAAAGTGCCGCCGACGGTGCCAACGGCGCACCGGTGGTGAACAGGTTGGGGTAGCCATGGATCTGCAGCCCCATCGATGTACGGATTTCTTGTTTCCACTGCTCCCTCAACGACCGGTTATCGCGCCCTCGAATGTCGATCCGGCTGAGTGCGCCGGAGCCTGCATCGAAACCCACGGCCAGCACGATGATGTCTACCTCGTGAATCTTTCCATCCGCGGTCTGGATCCCCTCCGGCACAATGCGCTCGATCGGCGACTGCTTGCAGTCGACCGCCTCGACGTTGGGTTGCAGATAGACTTCAAGGTACTTGCTTTCCAGCGGTACGCGATGGGTGCCGAAGCCATAGTCGGTCGGGATCAGCAGGTTGCAGAGATCTGGCCTCGACTGCAGGCGCTCACGCATCTTGATACGCACGAACTCCGACACGACTTCATTGACCTGTTCGTCAAAGAACATTTCGGGAAACGACGCCAGCCACATGGCCAAAGAGCCATCCTCCCAGAGTTGTTCAAGCACGGCTTGTCGCTCGTCGGGGGTTTTCTCGGCCCAGGGGCCGGCGTCGAAGTCATAGTCGAAACCGGCAAAGGTCTCTCGCACGCGCTTCTTGAGCTGGTGGAATTGGGTACCCCACTTTTCCCAGTCTTCTTTGCTGTACTTAGGGTTCCTCATCGGAATCACATACTGCGGGGTACGCACGAAGACCTTCATCGATCCCACCGCCGGAGCGATGGTCTGGATCACCTGAATACCGGTGGCGCCAGTGCCTACCACGGCCACGCGCTTGCCGTTGAAGTCCACGGGGTCTTTTGGCCACAGACCGGTGTGATAGATCTGACCGTTGAAGTCGGTTTGGCCGGGGAACCGATCGGACAGCGGAGCGGACAGCATCCCGCAGCAAGAGATCAGATATTGCGTATTGATCGTTTCGCCGGCCTCGGTTGTCACCCTCCAGTGCCCGCTCTCTTCGCAGAAGTGCGCGGCAGCGATGCGGGTGTTGAACTGGATATCTTTCTTGAGGTCGAGCCGATTGGCGACGAAGTTCAGCCACTGCTCTGTTTCGGGCTGAGCCGGGAAACGCTCGGTGGGTTGCCAGGACTTATAGAGTTCTTCAGAGAACCAGTACTGATAAATTTCTGCCTGAGAGTCAAACCGCGCACCGGGGTAACGATTCCAATACCATGTGCCGCCCACTCCGGAAGCCGTATCGTAGGCGCGGACCGTCAAGCCCATCTCACGAAGTCGATACAACTGGTAGAGGCCAGCTACCCCTGCACCAATCACCATTGCGTCCAAGTACGTGACTTTGCCGTTTTCGGCAGACACAGCGGCGAGTTTAGATTGAGCACTCATTTTGAAGCCTCATATTGTTATGTTTATATTTGCCTTTACTTACTTGCTGCCAGGCAATGCTTAAGGCACGGATAAACGATAACAACCGAGGCGCGTTTTACTCTTGAAGGAAATGGTGAATAGCTTGAACAATCCGGTGCGATTAACCGGGCTTCGTCGAGGCCTACACCAGATCGGAAGACCCGTCTGATTGAGGCCCCCGCGAGCTCCCGCTAGAGCGCATCCGACTCGCGGCTGGCAACCTGTATCACCTCACATGGGCGACTCTTGACCCACAGCCCAAACTCTTTCATTACCGCAACGACCGGTTCCAATCGTCGCCCGTCCACGGTGAGTTCGTACTCAACCGTCACGGGCACGGTGGGGAATACCGTCCGTTTGACCAGCCCGGCTTGCTCAAGGGCGCGCAAGTCGAGGGTCAGCATGCGTTGTGAAATAGCCGGAATGTCGCGCCTCAGCGCATTAAAACGCTTCGGCCCATCGAGCAGGTAGGACGCAAGAAGCAGGCGCCAGCGGCCACCCAACAAACGCATCGCTTCTTCGACCGAGCAGCCAGAGATGTTGTCTTTCATGGTCAGAGTCCTGGCCGGGTGTAGGTATATTTTTTGTACCTATACTACAAAATAGTGCGTTCTTCCTATTTTATACCGGGCATCTAGAATCAGCTGAAGCGCGCTCTCCATTGGATTGACAGCGCTCCCCCTGTCCTGGAGTTTGCCAATGAAGTTGTACTACATCCCCGCGTCTTGCTCGCTTTCGCCCCACATCGTTCTGAATGAATTGGGTCTCGATGCCACGCTGATCAAGGTCGATCACAAGACGCACCTTACCGACTCGGGCGCCAACTACTTCGAGGTCAACCGTCTGGGCTACGTACCCGCCATCGAGCTGGACGATGGCACGCTCCTGCGTGAAGGCCCGGCAATCGTGCAGTATTTGGGCGACCTGAAGCCGGCGCTTGGGCTGGTTCCCGCTCATGGCACTCTCGATCGATACCGACTTCAGGAATGGCTGAGCTTCCTGTCGTCTGAGATTCACAAGGGCTACATTCCACTGTTGTACGCCACACTCGCAGGTCAATACGTCGAGACTGCCAAGCCAAAGCTGGAAAAGCGCTTCGCCTGGATCGACGAACAATTGAGTACCCGTCCATACCTCATGGGCGATGCCTTCACTGTGGCGGATGCCTATCTGTTCGCATTGACCGGCTGGGGCCAGGCCTCTTGGCTGACCAGCTATTACAAGGCCGACATCCACTTCGAGCACTTGCATAACCTCCGGGCCTGGTATGACCGGGTCAAGGTGCGTCCTGCGGTGCGCAAAGCATTGCGAGACGAAGGCCTTGCGTGAAAGGCCTCACGTGCCGATGTTGCCCCGGTCGGCCTCATCGCTCGGTAACCGCTGCGTCTGCACCGCCAGCACATGCCGAATCGTCGCCAGCACCGCATCCGGGCTGAGGCTCATTGAGTCGATGCCAATCGACACCAAAAACTCCGCCATCTCGGGATAATCCGACGGCGCCTGCCCGCAGATTCCCGAGTGTCGGCCGTTACGCTTGGCGCCTTCTACCGCCAGGCGAATCATCTGCTTGACGCCCAGGTCGCGCTCATCGAAATCGAAGGCGACGATTTCCGAGTCGCGGTCCACGCCGAGCGTCAACTGGGTCAGGTCGTTGGAACCGATCGAGAAGCCGTCGAACAGTTTGGCGAACGCGTCGATCTGGATCACGTTGTTGGGTATTTCGCACATGATGTAGACCTCCAGCCCGTTTTCTCCGCGCTGCAGGCCATGGCTGGCCATGGTCGCCAATACCCTTTCGCCCTCCGCCACGGTGCGGCAAAACGGGATCATCAACTTGATGTTGGTGAGGCCAATGTGTTCGCGCGCCCATTTCATCGCCGCGCACTCCAGCGCAAACCCTTCGGCATAAGCCGGATGGCTGTACCGGGACGCGCCGCGAAAACCGATCATCGGGTTGTGTTCTACCGGCTCGAAATACTGCCCACCCAGCAGGGTCGCGTACTCATTGCTCTTGAAGTCGCTCATGCGTACCACGCACGGTTTTGGATACACCGCTGCGGCAATGGTGGCGACGCCTTCGGCCAAGGTCTTGATGAAAAAATCCGTAGGGTCTGCATGCGCGGCGCTCAGCACGGCGATTTTTTCACGGGTGGCGTCATCCAGCTTTTCCGGGTGGACAAGGGCCATCGGATGGACCTTGATGCATTCATTGATGATGAACTCCATGCGCGCCAGACCGATACCGTCGACCGGCAGCGAGGCCAGGCTGAAGGCCTGGTCGGGGTTGGCCAGGTTCATCATGATGTGCGTGTCGGGATGCCCGAGTTGGCTGAGGTCCGTTTCCTCGACATCAAAATCCAGGATGCCGTCGTAGACCGTTCCGATTTCGCCTTCGGCGCAACTGACGGTCAACAAGGCGCCGGTTTTGATTGTCGCTGCCGCATTGGTGGCGCCCACGATCGCGGGAATACCCAGCTCCCGCGCCACGATGGCCGCGTGGCAGGTGCGTCCGCCGCGGTTGGTCACAATCGCGGCGGCGGTTTTCATCACCGGTTCCCAATCCGGAGTCGTGGCTTCGGAAACCAGCACTTCGCCCGGTTGAAACTCGCTGAGCTGTTTCACGTCGTTGACGATACGGGCCTTCCCGGCACCGATGCGGGTGCCGACCGCCTTCCCCTTGAGCAGCACTGGCGAGCGTTGCTTGAGGTGATAGATCTGCAGCACGCTGCCTTTTTTCTGCGAGGCCACCGTTTCGGGGCGCGCCTGGACCATATACAAGTGGCCATCGATCCCGTCTTTCGCCCACTCCATGTCCATGGGTTTGTAGAAACCGGCTTTGCTCGAATAGTGGTTTTCAACCTTGATGGCATAGTCAGCCAGGACCATGACGTCCCCGTCCGAGAGGCAAAAGCGCGTTTGTTCTTCGTCGGGTGTTTCGATATTCGCGGTGTACTCCTGCGCGATGTTCCCGGTATTGAGGGTATCGGTAAACACCATCTTCTTTTCTTTGCTGCCCAGGCTACGCTTGAGCACGCCACGATAACCGGCGACGAAGCTGGGTTTGTGTACGTAGAAACTGTCCGGGGCCAGCGCGCCCTGCACCACATTCTCCCCAAGCCCCCACGCGGCGTTGATGAACACGACATCCTTGAAGCCGGTTTCCGTATCCAGGGAAAACATCACGCCGCTGGCCCCGAGATCACTGCGCACCATTTTCATGATGACGACGGCGAGATCGACTTTGAAGCAATCAAAGCCGTTGTCGTATTTGTAATGGATCGACCGATCGGTGAAGTTCGAGGCCAGGCAACGCTTGTAGGCATCGAGCAGCGCATCTTCATTGGCGATATTGAGATAGGTCTCGTTCTGCCCGGCAAATGAGGCCTGCGGCGAGTCCTCGGCGGTTGCCGAGGAGCGCACGGCCAGTGAAAGGCTGTTGCCGTATTCGCGCTTGAGCTGGGCGTAGCTGTGCAGTATCGCGCTCTTCAGGTCTTCCGGCAGCGTACAGCCATACACAATCGCCCGCGCCCGTTTGCCGCGGGCTTGCAGGTCCTTGATGTCGTTGGGGTCGAGGCCGTCGAGCGCGGCATGCAGCGGCGCCCACGCCTTGTTGTGCTCAAGGACATAACGGTACGCGTCTGAAGTAACGGCAAACCCGTTGGGTACGCGGATGCCCTGGCCTGTCAGGTTCTGGTACATTTCTCCCAGCGAGGCGTTCTTGCCACCGACCTGTGCGACGTCGTTGATACCCAAGTCCTTGAACCAACGAATGTGCGGCTGTGAATGGGTCACGATATCTCTCCATTGAGTGAGGGGACCGCCAGGGATACCCGATTGGCCTTCAGCAATCGCAGATACAGGGCGCTGTAAGGCTTTATGGCTTGGTGCCAATCGAACGGCTTGCGCATGGCGCGGCAGCGCATTGCATTGAGCAGTTCAGGGTTGGCGAACACCTTGATCGCCCGCGTCAGTGCTGCCGCGTAGCTTTCCACGGTGGGTTCCTCGAACAGAAAACCGCTCACGCCATCTTCGATCGTGTCGGCCAGCCCACCGGTATTACGGGCTACCGGTAATGAGCCGAAACGCTGCGCATACATCTGGCTCAGGCCGCACGGTTCATAGCGCGACGGCATGAGCAGGAAGTCACTGCCGGCAAACATGCGCCTGGCATCCGTTTCGTTGAAGCCGATAAGCACACCGACCTGGCCCGGGAAGCGCTGGGCCAGCTCCCGTGCGGCCTCCTCTTCCTGCGGTTCGCCACGGCCGATGATGGCGATCTGCCCGCCCTGCCTGACGATGTGCCCGGCAACGCCAATGGTCAGATCCAGGCCTTTCTGGAAGACCAGACGCGATACCACCGCGAACAGAGGCCCCGTCGACGGCTCGAGATTGAACAACTGGCGGACATAGTGGGCGTTCACCGCCTTGCCGAGCCAATCGTTAGCGGCAAACCGGCAGATCAAGTGCTCATCGGTTTCGGCGTCCCAACTGGCATCGATACCATTGGCAATGCCGCTGAGCAGCCCTTGTTCGGCTTTGCTTTGCAGAAAGCCGTCCAGGCCGCAACCGAATGCTGGCGTGGTGATTTCCCGGGCGTAGGTCGCGCTGACGGTGGTGATGTGGTTGGCATAGGCCATGCCGGCCTTGAGTAACGAGAGCTTGCCGTAGAACTCCATACCGTCCGAGGCCAGCGCGTGCTCGGGGATGCCCAGTTCGCGCCGGGAACCGCTGCTGACCATGCCTTGATAGGCAAGGTTATGGATGGTGAAAATGCTCGGCGTGGCCTGCCCACGCCAGCGCATGTACGCCGGCGCGAGGCCGGCCGGCCAATCATGCGCGTGTACCAGCTCCGGACGCCACTGGCACTTCACCGCGCCTGCGGCGAAGTCGGCCGCGGCCAGGCCAAGACGGGCAAACCGGATATGGTTATCCGGCCAGTCACGGCCATTGTTATCCCCGTAAGGAGTGCCTTCACGCTCATACAGTTCAGGACAGATCACCAGGTAAATGACCAGGCCATCCGTCATGTCCATCCGCCCGATCTTGCACGCCGGCAATGCCGCATGGCCCTCCAGCTCGCTGATCACATGGACCGGATTTCCGCTGTTGAGCACTTGCGGGTAACCCGGCATCAACACGCGCACATCGTGCAGGGGATGCAGGGCCCGGGGCAATGCCGCCGATACATCGCCGAGCCCGCCGGTTTTCACGAGGCCGGCCAATTCGGAGGTCACGAACAGGACCTTGGCCCTGGCCGCCACGCTGGTAATGGGCAGCGAAACCGGCGCTAGCGCCAGCGGATCAACAGTCGAGGTAACCCATTCACTGACCGGCAGGTTGAAACGTTCAGCCTGCGGGGAAATGGCGGCTGTGCCCATGATCCTTTTCCTTTTTGTTGAGTCGAGAGTGCGGGGAGACGGTTAAGTCGGTCGCATGAGTATCTGGGGTTGCTCCCGATGGCCTCTGATCTTTATCAACAAATGCGCTTTGCTGCCGCGTGGGACAGCGCTCGTTGCGATAGGTGATGCTCTCGGTGTTCACCGTTCTTCTGCTATTGGCCGCCAGGCTTTACCCCGGTTTGGCTCGCTGACAATAGGCGCATCGCAGCTCAACGCTGCCACGCAATCAATGGGTTTTCCGCTGGCAGAAAGGCATCCGCGTGCCAGGCGCGAACCCTCGGAGTGTAGTGCTCCAGCGGGCGCGTGGCAGCGACCGAAATGGAATAGATATAACCCTGGATGGCGCCCGGAATCACATCGACGGCTTTCATCAGCAAGCACTCGGCGGGGTACTCGTCGCACAGGCCGCCATAGAGTTCCACCTTGACCCACAGAGGCGAGATCTCACCCAAATAGACCGGCACGCGAACGCACAGACAGTCGCCATCGCGATGCCCCTCGACCGCGCCGAAGTGAATATTGTCCCAGGCCGCGGTCAACGCCTTCTGCCAGGCATGGAGCGTGCGCGCCAGTGCCGCGTTATCCTCGCGGCGGTGTCGAAACGCCTGAATCGCCGGCTGGTAAAGATGTTCCAGGTATTCCTGCAGCATGCGATTGCTGCTGTAGTACGGCCCCAGCTGCGACATGCTGGCGCGCATGCGTTGCACCCAGTCGCGTGGAATACCCTGTGCATCGCGTGAATAGAACGTGGGGACGACCTCGTTTTCCAACAGGCCGTACAAGCGCTCGGCGTCGACGTCGTCATCGCTCGGCGCGTCATCCCCGATCGCCCAGCCATAGGCGGGCTGGTACGCTTGTGCCCACCAACCATCGAGTTCCGAGAGGTTCAACCCGCCGTTGACGAGCACCTTCATGCCACTGGTGCCGCAGGCTTCCCAGGGCCGACGCGGGGTGTTGATCCAGACATCGACGCCTTGCACCAGGTGTTGGGCCATTTCCAGGTCGTAGTCTTCCAGGAACACCACATGCCGGCGCAGCCCCGGGCGATGCACGAAGTCGAGCCATGCCTGGATCAGTTGCTTGCCGCGCTCATCGGCGGGATGAGCCTTGCCAGCGATGAGCAGTTGTACCGGATGCTGCTCGTTGGTTAACAGCCGCGCCAGGCGGTCGCTGTCGTGCAGCAGCAGGTTCGGGCGCTTATAGTCGGTGAAGCGTCGCGCAAACCCGAGCGTGAGGCAGTTGGGGTCAAACACCTGCCCGCCCTCCGCCACCTGCTGCGCCGACTCGCCACGCTGCTCGAGCTGCCAGGCCAGGCGCTTGCGCGCATAGCTCACCAGGTCGCGCCGTTGCTCGGCAGCCATGTTCCACAAGGCCTCGTCGTCATTGTTGGCGACCGTCGCCGGCAGCAACTCGACTGCGCCGCGCCAACGCTCCTTGCCGCAGCTTGTGGTCCACAGATGATCGGACCACATTGAGTCCCAGGACGGCACATGCACACCGTTGGTGACATGCCCCACCGGTATCTCTTGAACAGGCCAGCGGGGATACAAATCGCTGAATAGCCGTCGGCTGACCTCGCCGTGCAAGCGGCTCACACCATTGGCTTGAGCGCACCCACGCAGCGCCAGAAAAGCCATGTTGAAGGGTTCATCCGCGTCCGACGGATTGCGTCGGCCCAACGCCAGCAACTCGTGCGATGTGAGGCGGCAGTCGTCGAGATAGCCGCGGGCATACTTGAGCACCAGTTCCGCGGAAAACACATCGAAACCCGCAGCCACTGGCGTATGGGTCGTAAACACGTTGCCCGCCCGCGTCGCCCACCAGGCTTCCTGGAACGATGTGCCCTTCTGATGCATGAAGCGCCGGGCACGCTCCAGCACCAGCAGTGCAGCATGACCTTCGTTGAGGTGGCACACATCGACATTGATCGCCAACGCTTCGAGTGTGGCCCAGCCGCCGATGCCAAGCACCACTTCCTGCAGCAAGCGCATCTCCGAACCGCCGCCGTACAACTTCGAGGTGATGCCACGGTCGCTGGCGCCGTTGAGCAGGTCATTACTGTCGAGCAGGTACAGGCTGGTACGCCCGACGATGGCCTGCCACACGCGTAAATACAGGGTCCGGCCGGGAAGCGCCAAGGGGATTTTCAACCACGCGCCGTCCTGTCCAAACGTCGGCTGGATCGGCAGGCTGGTGGGGTCGTTATAGGGGTAGGCCTCCTGCTGGCGCCCCATCGCGTCGATGGATTGTCGAAAATAGCCTTCCTGATAGAGCAACCCCACCCCGAGCACCGGTACGCCCATGTCGCTTGCCGTCTTCAGGTAATCCCCGGCCAGCACACCGAGCCCGCCGGCATAAAGCGCCAGCGCCTCGCTCAGGCCGAATTCCATGCTGAAGTAGGCGATCTGCTTGGAATCGCCGGCGCTTGTCTGCTGCGCATACCAACCCGGCTCGCTGAGGTAGTGCCGATGCTCTTCGATGGCGTGCGCGAGGGTTTGCGAGAACGTCGCATCTCGACAGAGTTCTCCTAGCCGGTGCGGCGAGGTGTTCTGCAGTATCAGCCAGGGGTTGTGGGTACGCTCCCACAGCTGCGGGTCGATGCTTTTCCAGAGCTCGTCGAGCGCATGGTTCCAGGTCCAGCGCAGGTTAAGCGCAAGCTCGGTCAATGCGCGCAACTGCTCCGGCAGTTCGCGTGGCAGGAATGCATACACGTCGACACCTCAAGGCGATAGTGGCTAAAGCGCCTCGCTCGATGCCGGCGCCGGCAGCAAGGCCAGGCTGTGTCGAGCGATGACTGCATTTTCATCAGTGGCGATGACCCAGGCCGATACCGGGCTGTCCGGCGTCGTCAGGCAGGCTCCGGTGGGCGGGTGCTGGTTGCGGGTTACGCCTAACCAGGCGCAACCGTCGAGAATCCCGTCACGCACGGTGGGTGCATGTTCGCCAATGCCGCCGGTGAACACCAACGCGTCGAGCCCGCCGAGCAATGCGGCCAGCGCGCCGATTTCCTTGACGGCACGCCGTACAAACAACTCAATGGCCTGCGCGGCCCCCTCGGCGTGGCTGGCCAGCAGCGTCCGCATGTCACTCGCCACACCGCCAGAGACGCCCAGCAATCCGGACTCGTGGTACAGCAGGTGTTCGACCGCCGCCGCGCTCATGCCGCGTTCGCGCAGCAGGTACAGCACGATGCCGGGGTCCAGGTTGCCCGGGCGGGTGCCCATCAACAGCCCGTCCAGGGTGGAAAACCCCATGGTGGTGCCGCAACTGATGCGGTTACGCATCGCGCACAGGCTGGCACCGTTGCCCAGGTGTGCGACCAGGGTGCGCCCAGCCGCCGCGCGCGGGTCGTAATCCGCCAGGACCCCGGCAATGTACTCGTAGGACAAACCGTGGAAGCCGTAACGCCGCAGGCCCGCCTCGCTCAGTGCCCGGGGCAGGCCGTACAAGGTTTCCAGCGGGTCGAGTGTGTGGTGAAAGGCAGTGTCGAAGCAGGCCACCTGAGGCAGGTCGGGATGCTCGCGGGCCATATGGAGAATCGGTGCCAGGCACAAGGGCTGGTGCAACGGTGCCATTGGAATCAGTCGTTGTATCTCGTCGATCAGCGCGCTATCGACCCGCGCAGCCACTTCCCGACGGGCGCCGCCATGGACCACCCGATGCGCCGCGACGACAATCTGCCATTGGCGGTTGCTGCCCAGCCAACGCATCAGGTTGCCCAGGGAAACTGCGTCCATGCAACTGTCGGCGCGCCATTGCTCCTGATGTTCGGCCTCGGATCCTGGGGCCTGATACACCAGCGTTGCCCTGCCCTGGCGCACTTCAATCATGCCGCTGCCCAGGCAATGGACCGTTGGTGCCGCCACGAAGTAAAGGGAAAACTTGAGGGTTGAAGAGCCCGCATTCAGCACCAACAACGCCGGGCAAGGGGCATCCATCATGCGCGGCTCCACAGCGCCGGGGAATCCACGGCCTGACGGGAGCCGCCAAGCAGTAACCGTAATGCTCGCATCATGGGCCGCCTCGACACTCGATGAGGTTACAGGGAACCTTGCCCCAGGTTGGCCTTATCCTGGCATCCACGGGGCGCGGCGGCTTGACCTTCCTCAATAAAATGTTCCCGTTACGATTCAGCGCGTTCCTGGCGCATCAATATCATCGACGAACAACACTTTGGCGTTTAACGACGAAAACACCCGCGGGAAAATGTTTTTTGAAAAACAATTCAATCAGTTAAGTATTGCGACTGATCCGCAGACACTTACATCTGATCTAAATCAACCAGACCCAGCCCCTTCGCGCAGAAATTAGATGCAGCAGTCGCACCCTCGCATTCGACGGTGCAGATACTCACGTTTTCGTGGAGGCTCTTCATGGCTACGCATCTGCAAGGCTCTCAACCGATCGTCCCGCCGGCTGTCCAACCCGTGGCAGGCAGTCTGCGCAAGGTAGAACCCAAGCGCTTGTCGCTGAGCTTGTTGATTGCCCTGGTGGTCGGTTCGATGATCGGCAGCGGCATTTTCAGCCTGCCGCAAAACATGGCCGCCAGTGCGGGCGCCGGTGCGATTCTGATCGGTTGGTTGATCACCGGCGTCGGCATGCTGTCGCTGGCGCTGGTCTATCAGACCCTGTCCAACCGCCAGCCCGCGCTGGACAACGGTGTGTTTGCCTATGCGCGTGCGCTGGGTGGCGAATACCTGAGCTTCAACTCCGCCTGGGGTTACTGGATCAGTGCCTGGATCGGCAACGTCAGTTACCTGGTGATCCTGTTCGCTGCGCTGAGTTACTTCTTCCCGGTGTTTGGCGAAGGCAATAACAAGGCGGCGATCGCCGGTGCGTCCGTGGTGTTGTGGGCGTTGCACTGGATGATCCTCAGGGGCTTGCGCACCGCTGCGCGGGCCAATGCGTTGACGACGGTCGCGAAGATCGTGCCGTTGCTGTTGTTCATCGGCCTGGTGATCGCCGCGTTCCAGCGTGAAACGTTCACTGTCGACTTCTGGGGCTCGCCGGCGTTGGGCAGTACGCTCGATCAAGTCAAAAGCACGATGCTGGTCACCGTTTGGGTGTTTATCGGGATCGAGGGCGCCAACGTGTTTTCTGCCCGTGCGGCGGAGCGGGCCAATGTCGGGCGGGCCACGGTGATCGGTTTTGTCATCACGTTGTTGTTGCTGATTTCGGTGTCCTTGCTGTCGCTGGGGGTGCTCAAACAACCGGAACTCGCCGCCTTGAAGAACCCCTCGATGGCGGGCGTGCTGCAGGCCGCGGCCGGGCCATGGGGCGCGGTGCTGATCAGCATCGGCCTGATTGTTTCGGTCGGCGGCGCCCTGCTCGCCTGGACGTTGCTGGCGGCCGAGTCGGTGTTCACGCCCGCCAAGGAAAAGGTCATGCCTGTCTCGCTGGGCGTGGAAAACACCCAAGGCGCGCCAGCCAATGCGCTGTGGCTGACCAACGGCTGCATTCAATTGTTCCTGCTGCTGACCTTGTATTCGAGCGCTACCTATCTCGCGCTGATCTCCCTGGCCACCTCGATGATTCTATTGCCGTACCTGTTCAGCGGCCTGTATGCGCTGAAATTGACCTGGAAGGGTGACACCTATGCCGGCCACCGCGCCCTGCAATTGCGCGACATGGCCATCGCGGCGGTCGCCACGCTGTATTGCATGTGGTTGCTCTATGCCGCCGGGCCGAAATACATGCTGCTCAGCGCCCTCCTCTACGCCCCGGGCTCGTTGATCTACCTGGGCACCCTGCGCGCCCGTCAGGGACAAGCGCTCAGCGGCCCCGAGACCGGCCTGTTGATCATCATCTGGGCGGCCGCGGCCTATGCCGGCTGGATGCTGTGGTCGGGGACGCTGACCTTGTAACGATGGGCTTGCCCCCGTGTTCTGTCCTGGCAGGCCGCGCAGAGGCCGTTCTGCTGCCTGCCTTCTATCTGAAGAGGAGTACCGAAAGATGAGCAATTCCGCAAAAAAAATGCCGGTCACTACCGAACATAAATCCGACCAGCATCCCATGACGACAGACCTGTGGCGGCCGCTGGAAAAACTGCGGCAACAGGTGGACCACCTGTTTGATGACTTCAATCTCGGTTCCGGCCTGTCGCCCTTCAGCCGGGGGCTGTTCGACGTTGAACCGTTCTGGCGTCGCGAGCTGATCGGCCATGGCATGCCTGCCGTGGACATCACCGAGAAAGACAAAAGCTACGAGATCACCGCCGAAGTACCCGGCATGGATCAGAAAGACATTGAGGTCAAACTGTCCAACGGCAGCCTGATCATCAAAGGCGAGAAACAGGAGGACAAGGAAGAAAAACGCAAAGGCTACCACCTTAGCGAGCGTCACTACGGTTCCTTCGAGCGGGTGTTCAACCTGCCCAAAGGTATTGATGCCGATAAGATCGACGCGAGTTTCAGCAAAGGCGTGCTGTGCATCTCGTTGCCGAAAAAGCCAGAAGCCATGAAAGCGGATAAAGTCGTGCCGATCAAAGGCGAATGAATCCCAGGCGGCACTGCCCCTTGGCGGGAAACCGACAAGGGGCTTTTTTTATCTGCAGTGGTTCAACGCTTCATCCCCGGAAAATATCGAACAGCTCGATCTTCAAGAGCGTGCGAATGCGCAGGTAACGCCAGCCGAACGTCAGCCTAAGCCACATGTTCAGCGGCAGTCCGCTACGCGAAGAGATGATAGTCGGGGAAAACCAAGCCAATGCTGTTGAGTCGACGCGCAGGTGCCAGATGTGCTGCCTGGCAGGGGTGGTTGCAGGCCTGCGGCTGTCTTGCAGCAAACCCGACGACGTGTCGGGTGCTGCAACCGTTCACTACTTGCGGCTGGCTTTTTCGAGCATCCGGCTGGCGCGCTCATTGGCCTGATCGGCAGTCTGTTGCGCCTGATTGGCCGCCATCGCCGCCTGCTCCGCTTTCGAGTAGGCTTCATCGGCTCTGGCGCGTGCCGACAGCGCAGTGCTTTGAGCAGCCTCCAGGCGTGCATCCAGTTCTTTGGCCGGTTTGTTACTGCAACCAGCCGATAACGCGAGGAGGACGCTGAGCAACACTACGGGTAAACGCATATTCATGGGTATTCTCCTTGAGGGTCGTAGCAGGAACGCACCGGCTACGGTTCAAGTATCCGGCGCCGTCGGTGCGGGGCTCTGATTTTTGTCAACTTTCGACCAAGAATCAGACCGAACCGTCAGTTCCCGGCGCCTTGCGAACGCCCGCCCGCCGTAGCGGCCAACAACGACTTCAGCGCGCTCAGCGAACGGGTATTGAGTACATCGCCCTTTTCCAGCCAGGCACGCCGGGCTTGCGCGACGCCGTAGCGCAAGTACGCAAAATCCGCGGTGCGCTGGGCATCCGAATTGATGCTGATCAGCACGTGTTGGTCTTTGGCGTATTGGCATTGAAGATCGAACAGGTCCATGCGCTGGGGTTGCGCGTTGAGTTCCAGGCAGCAGCCGCGTGCAGAGGCGGCCCTGATGACGGCCGACAGGTCCATGTTCAACGGCGCGCGCTGATTGATCAGGCGACACAGCGGGTGCGCCAGTAGCGTGAAATAGCGATGATCCATGGCCCTGAGCAGGCGTTGCGTCTGTTGCCGCAGCGTCAGGCCGAAATGCGTGTGGACCGCGCCCACCACAAGGTCCAGGCGAGCGAGAACAGCGTCTGGCAGCCCCAGGCTGCCATCTTCCAGAATCTCGACTTCAACGCCCTTGAGCAAGGTGATGCCGCGCAGGCGGGCGTTGAGCGCATCGATCTGGTCGATCTGCTTCAGCAGCCGCTCGCTGTCCAGGAAATGATCGGTGATCGCCAGGTATTCCAACCCGGCTTGCTGCGCGGCCAGTGCCATCTGTTCCAGGGTATTGGCGCCATCCGCGTCGCAGGTGTGCGCGTGCAAGTCACCCTTGAGATCACTCACTTCCACCAGCCTGGGCAAACGCCCGCTGAGTGCCGCCGCGACCTCACCGCGATCTTCGCGCAGCTCCGGCGTGATCCACGGCAACCCAAGGGCCTGATAAACCGAGACCTCCGTGGCACCCGCCAGGCGTTCCTCGCCCCTGAACACGCCATACTCGTTGAGCTTCAGGCCCTGTTCCCGCGCCTGCTTGCGAATCGCAATGTTGTGCGCCTTGCTGCCGGTGAAATACACCAGCGCGGCGCCCCAATCCGCGGGCTTGACCACCCGCACGTCGACTTGCAGGCCGGAGTCCAGTACGACACTGGCCCGCGTGCGGCCTTTGACCAATACGGTGGACACCTCCGGGTGCCTGATCAGGTGCGCCGTGACCGCCACTGCGGGCGCTGCTGCCACCAGGATGTCGATGTCGCCCACGGTATCGCGCATGCGCCGCAGACTGCCGGCCAACCTCGCGTCCTCGACCCCGGGCAGTTGATGCAGATACTCGATCAACTGCAGCGCCACGGGCTCGACAACGCCCAGCGGCAACCGGCGATCCTTTCCGAGCCCCTTCTGCGCGGCGCTCAATAAGCGCGCCTCGAGCCTTTCGCCAAAACCGGGCACGTGGCGGATGTGGCCCTGCTCGGCGGCCTCGCACAGTTGCTGCGCGGTTTCGATTCCCAGGCCGTGATACAGGTGTTTGATGCGTTTGGGGCCGAGGCCGGCGATGGACAGCAGTTCAACCAGCCCAGGCGGCAATGTCGAGCGCAGGCGCTGCCGCAGCGCACAATCCCCGGTGCTGGCGATTTCACTGATCTTGGCCGCCAGATCGACGCCGATGCCCGGCAGTTTCGGCAAGGTTTCCCCACGCGCAATGAGCGGCGCCAACTCGACCGTCAGCGCCCTCAGCGTGCGCGCCGCAACCCGATAAGCGCGGATGCGAAACGGGTTGGCGTCATCGATTTCGAGCAGGTCGGCGATATCGTCAAACACCGCGGCAATGTCCTCATTGCTCACCGCCTGCGAGCGCTTGACCGCAGACGTCGGTGTGCTGGGTGCCTGCGGTGCGGCCGTGAGCTTCATGGCCCCAGCCTGGCCATGTAATGCGCGACTGCCTCGGCATCGGCGTCCGACAGTGTGTGCGCAATCTGGCTCGTCAGGTCACCGCGCTCACGCAGGTCGGCCTGTTGAAACACCTGGATCTGGCGAATCATGTACGCGGCATGCTGGCCCGCCACACGGGGGGTCTGGCCATGGCCCCGGCCCTCGGCGCCATGACAGGCGCTGCACTGAGCGATGCCGGATTCCGGCACGCCGTGGCGAAAGATCAATTCGCCCCGCGCGTCAGGCGTTTCGGCTTCAGCCTGCATGGCCGGCTGTTTTGAATAGTAGTCCGCCAGTTCAGTGATCTGCGATTCGGTCAAATGGGTAAAGCCCCACATGTATTGAGTCGAGGCTTTATCCATGCGCGTATGGTTTTTGAAATCAGTCAACTGCTGCTTCAGGTAGTCTTTTTGCTGGCCGGCCAATTTGGGAAACAACGGCGATACCGACTCCCCCGTCAGCCCGTGGCACAGCGAACACACGTCGTTTACCAAGGCCAGCGCGGGCATGGATGCGGTTTTTTGCGATGCCCGGTCGCGGGTGTCGGTACAGCCCACAAGGGCCACCACACAGAGGGCAAGCGTCAGGTGTGATCGATTGATAGAGCACCTCATATCACAAGCCTCCATGAGCCGCGTCGGTAGCCGGCGCGTACCGGGTTCAGCCACATTGGCTCAAGGCCGTGCAGGCTTTATTGACAAAACTCAATGATTCACCTGGGTCAGGGTGTAGGAATAGATAAACACTGAAGGGGAC
This sequence comes from Pseudomonas sp. GW704-F2, assembly GCF_059423025.1. Classification (NCBI taxonomy): domain Bacteria; kingdom Pseudomonadati; phylum Pseudomonadota; class Gammaproteobacteria; order Pseudomonadales; family Pseudomonadaceae; genus Pseudomonas; species Pseudomonas sp. GW704-F2. The sequence goes on from NZ_JBWKXO010000028.1 coordinate 79,746, forward strand.
GACGGCCGTGAGCACACCCGCCCAACGCATGCTGGATAAACACTATGGCGCGTCTCGGCAGGTCGATAGAGCCGCCATCGCGGCGGTCCTGCGCCAATTTGCCGAGCCTCTGCCGGCGTTCGATTCTGCAGCGTTCGGCGAAATGTTCGATCGCTACGCGGATGCGCGGGTGGTGCTGATCGGCGAAGCCAGCCACGGCACCAGCGATTTCTATCGCGCCCGAGCCGCCATCACGCAGCGCTTGATTGAGCGGCATGGCTTCTCCATCGTCGCCGTTGAGGCCGACTGGCCCGATGCAGGGCATGTCGACAAGTACGTCCGAGGGCTGGCCCCGTCGGCCTGGAAACGCCATATCTTCAGCCGCTTCCCGACCTGGATGTGGCGCAACGCCGAGGTCAAAGCCTTTGCCCATTGGCTGCACCGCTACAACCATCAACGCGCCAGTGCAGACCGTGTGGAGTTCCGTGGCCTCGACGTTTACAGCATGCGCAACTCGATCCATGAGGTGCTGCACTATCTGGACAGCGTCGACCCGCAACTGGCCCAAGAAGCACGGCGGCGCTACGGCTGCCTGACGCCCTGGCAGGATGACCCGGCCTTGTACGGTCACTTCGTCGAACGCAATGGCCTGATGCCCTGTGAACCGCAGGTGGTCGAACAACTCAACGTGATGCTGGCCAAGCAATTGGCCGGGCTCATCCAGGATGACGAAGGTTTTTTCAACGCCACGCAAAACGCCCGCGTGGTGCGTGCGGCGGAACAGTACTACCGCGCCGTCTATCGCGGCTCGACCGCGTCGTGGAACCTGCGTGACCGCCACATGTTCGACACCCTGCGCGCCCTGCTGGAACACCGGGGCCCGCAGGCCAAAGCGGTGGTCTGGGCGCACAACTCGCATATCGGCAACGCGGCTGCCACGGAGATGGGCTGGAAGGGCCAGTTCAACATCGGCCAGCTGTGCCGCAGTGCCTATGGGCGCGACGCTGTGCTGATCGGCATGAGCACCGACCGTGGCCACGTGGCGGCGGCCGACGATTGGGACGCCGAGATGCTCATCAAGGCGGTGCGGCCTTCCCGTCCCGACAGTTGGGAGCATCAGTTCCTCGAGGCCGGCGTGCCGGCGTCGTTGACCGACTGGCGCGACCCGCAGCGCGCCGAGCTGCGCACGGTGTTGTCCGCCACCCTGCTGGAACGCGCGATTGGCGTGATTTACCGGCCCACAACCGAACGCGACAGCCACTACTTCGAAGCGGTACTGGCCGAACAGTTCGACGCCATGCTCTGGTTCGAGCAGACGCAGGCGGTAAAGGCCCTGGCACTGCCCAAAAACGAGGAGCTGGAAGCGGAAGACGAAACCTTTCCGTTCGGTGTGTAAGGCTCACCTGGCGCGACGCATCTACAGCGGGTGTGCTTCAGTCGATTCGCGTTGCCAGGCCCGCTGCAATAACTCAATGACCTCTGCATCGGTGGTCTGGGGGAAGTTCGAGTACCAGTAACCGATGGACATCATCCGCTCAGGAATCAGCGGGCAGATCACTTCATTGACGATACAGCGCAGGGTTTCCACCGTATCCAGCGGCGCGACCGGCACCGCCACGACGATCCGCGCCGGGGCCTGCACCTGCACCGCCTGGATCGCGGCGAGCATCGAAGCCCCTGTGGCCAGGCCGTCATCGATCAGGATGACCACCTGATCCTTCAACTGCAGCGGCGCCCGCGTGCCCCGGTAAACCTGCTCACGGCGCGATAACTCGCGAGTTTCGCGGGCGACCACCGCGTCATAACTGTCTTGATCAATCGAATGAGCCCGCAGCACCTCTTCATTGCGGATCTGGATACCGCCACTGGCGATGGCGCCCATGGCGAATTCGGGTTGGGACGGCATGCCGAGCTTGCGTACCACCATCAGATCCAGGCGCACCTGCAGGGCCGTGGCCACCTCATACGCCACCGGGACGCCGCCACGCGGCAAGGCCAGGATGATCACGTCGGGGCGGCGGGCGTATCTGAGCAACGGCTCCACCAGGCTTTGACCGGCCACCGACCGATCCTGCCAGAGCGTTTGCAGCGAAGGGCTATAACTCATGGGTCACCTCATCTGTGGTTTCATTGCACACCGCCTTTGCCACGCTAGACCGCCAGTACGCCGCAAGGCACCTGATAGAGAATGTGTTCGGTGGTACTGCCCAGCAGCTTCTCGATGCCGTGATACTGGACCCGGCCCATCACGATCACATCCACCTGGTGTTCCTTGGCGAATTGACTCAACACCGCAACCGGATTGCCCAAAACGAAGTGATGACGATCGGAAGGCACGCCATAGTCTCGCGCCAGTTCGAGGAAGGTTTTTTCCTCCTTGCTCGCCAGTTCCTTACTGAGATTGGACAGGGCCATACCGCCCATGTCAGCCATGTAGATCGTCGACATATCGCAGGCATACAGCAGGTGCAGCTCGGCATCGCATTGCAGCGCCAGGCTGGTGGCCTGCTCAATGATGCGCTGGTTCAACGCGCTGTTGGCCGGTTGAACATTCGACACGTCAACCGCTGCCACGACGATGCGCGGCAAGGCATGGCCACCACCGCCGACCAGATAGACCGGAATCGGACACTCGCGCAGCAACTGCCAGTCCAGCGGGGTGAAGAACGCGCGCTTGAACGCGGACTCTTGCTGCACTTGTTTGATCAACAGATCGGGCTGTGTCTCAGTGACGTAATCCAGGATGTCTTGCTTGAGGTTGGTGGCCCAGGTCACCTGGGCGGTCACGTTGAGCCCCAGGGCATGGAGATTCTTGGTTTGGGCGTTCAGCCAGTCGCGGTGGTCCTCGAGGTAGCTGGCCCGAGCCTTTTCACGCACGTTCTCGGCCAGTAGCAACAAGATGTCCAACGGTGCTGCCAGCGCGACAATATGCAGGCTCGCGCCGCTGGCCTTGGCCAGGGCGGCAGCATGGCCGATTGCCGGGGAGTCACGCAGGGCGGGGTTGATGATCAGTAACAAACACTGGTATTGGCTCATGATCTGGCTCCAGGGAGGAATGAAAAACAGCCCACGCGTCCGGGGTCTTAACGGATGGGGCCAGGCGGCGGCGTCGCGGGAACCATGCGCCATCCCTCAGGGCACTGGCGTACGCTCGGGTAATAGCCTTTGGCGGAATCGCAGTAGTACCAGGCCGATGGCGCGGCCGTGACGGGCTGAGGCTCGACCACCACCGTCGGCGGGCTGGCCGGGTAGTAGTAAGTCGGGGCGGGATAGTAATAAACCGGATACGTCGGGTAGTAATACGGCGTGGCGATGCGCGCGGCTTCCCAGCCCAGTCCCAGGC
>NZ_JBWKXO010000029.1:0-77422 GCF_059423025.1 Pseudomonas sp. GW704-F2
GCGGTAGTTCAGTCGGTTAGAATACCGGCCTGTCACGCCGGGGGTCGCGGGTTCGAGTCCCGTCCGCTGCGCCATATCTGCTTCAAGGCCCACTGAACGCCTTGCAGCACAAAGAAAGCCGTTGGCTGCCTTTGACCCGATAGCAAAGACCCTGGTCGAAAGACCGGGGTTTTTTGTGTCTGCGATTCAGCATTGATCAGCGCGTGTCGGCAAGCTACCTCAGCCCCTGTGGACGCAAGCTTGCCTGCGATGATGTCGGCTGAGTGCGCCGTGCCAGCATCCCAGGCAAGCCTTCCCATCAGAACCCCAGCTTATCCCGTAGCCCGTAATACCAGGCGCCCATCGCGGCAAACGGCGTGCGCAACAGTTGCCCGCCGGGGAACGGGTAGTGCGGCAGGTCGGCAAACGCGTCAAAACGCTCTGCCTGGCCTCGAAGGGCCTCTGCCAGTACCTTGCCCGCCAGGTGCGTGTACGTCACGCCGTGGCCGCTGCAGCCTTGGGAGTAATAGATGTTGTCGCCCAGGCGACCGACTTGCGGCAAGCGCGACAGGGTCAGCAGGAAATTGCCGGTCCAGGCGTAGTCAATCTTCACATCCTTGAGTTGCGGGAAGGCCTTGAGCATCTTCGGGCGGATGATTGCTTCGATATTGGCCGGGTCCCGCGCGCCATAGACCACGCCACCGCCGAAGATCAGGCGTTTGTCACTGGTCAGGCGGTAGTAGTCGAGCAGGTAGTTGCAATCTTCGACGCAGTAGTCCTGTGGCAATAGCGTTTTGGCCAGTTCGTCCCCCAGCGGTGCGGTGGTGATCACCTGCGTGCCGCACGGCATCGATTTGGCCGCCAATTCCGGCACCAGGTTCCCCAGGTAGGCATTGCCGGCGACGATGATGAACTTCGCCCTGACCTTGCCCTCGGCGGTGTGTACCACTGGGTTGGCGCCGCGCTCGATACGCAATGCGGCTGACTGCTCATAAATCGTGCCGCCGAGGGACTCTACGGCTGCTGCTTCGCCCAGCGCCAGGTTGAGCGGGTGGATATGTCCGCCGCTCATGTCCAGCAGGCCGCCGACGTAATTGTCACAGGCCACCACCTCGCGGATGCGCCGCTCGTCCAGCAACTCCAGCTGCGTATGGCCATAACGCTCCCACAAGCGCTTCTGCGACTCCAGGTGACCCATGTGCTTGCTGTTCAGCGCGGCGAATACTCCACCGTCCTTCAGATCGCACTGAATCTGGTACTTGGCGATCCGCTCACGAATGATCCTGCCGCCCTCGAACGCCATCTGTCCCAGCAACTGCGCCTGCTTCGGCCCGACGCTGCGCTCGATCACATCGATATCGCGGCTGTAGCTGTTGACGATCTGCCCGCCGTTGCGGCCAGACGCGCCAAACCCCACCTTGGCTGCCTCCAGGACTGTCACGCGAAAACCGTTCTCCAGCAGAAACAGCGCGCTGGAGAGTCCGGTGTAGCCAGCACCGATCACGCACACATCGGTTTCGACTTCACCTTGCAGCACTGGGCGAGGCGGAGCCGCATTCGCCGACGCGGCGTAATACGACTGGGGGTAGGGGGTGTTCGCCATCCTGGAACCTCTGTTTTATATTTTTTACGAGTGCCCCGATCCTACCTGAGTTGAAAATTGCCTGCCAGCCGCCCGAAAAATACGGGTGTACGGGCCGAAAATAAAAAATTCGCATATTCATAGGGTTAGCTGCAAAAAAGATGTTGACAGCCCTCCGGAATTCCGTAGAATGCCGCCTCACAGCAGGCACGTAGCTCAGTTGGTTAGAGCACCACCTTGACATGGTGGGGGTCGTTGGTTCGAGTCCAATCGCGCCTACCAAACAAAATCCGCTCTGCTGGGCGGTCTAGAAGGGCTCACCGAAAGGTGGGCCCTTTTTTGTGTGCGCCTGAAATTTGCGCGCAGTTTCGCCACGCCCCGTTCGCGGCGGACGGTGAAGCGGGCGATCAGAAGAAAAGCTGAGCCACCGCTAGCAGACAGATGATCTGGACGAGCATCTGGCCGAGAATTTCGCCATTGAACGTTTCCATATGCGTTTGTCCGGCGTACATAGTGGCTAGCCTCTTTGTCGGCAATATTGCCCTGAACGATGCACAGAACGTGGGGTTGCATTGTTGAGTGTAGTGGCTGAATGAGAATCTTCACGCCGGGCCGACACAAGGCGATCACCCCCCCCCCACGGTTTGTCGGTCTGCAGCGACAATTCTCCCGCCTTGGAAAAAACCACTCGAAACACGTCGCCCCGCCCTGGGCGCTGCCGCTGTAGCGCCGTGGATGCGTCGCGTGAGCGCTGTTGGCGTTTACAAGCGTCGAGGTGATCCGTAGATTGCCTCGAGTCTATTTTTGTCGTCGCCTGCGAGGAAGCCACACCGTGCCCATCCCCGGTTCAGCCGTATTTGCCCAGCGTTATCGCGCCTTCCTGTTCGATATGGATGGCACCTTGCTCAACTCCATTGCGGCTGCCGAACGGGTGTGGAGTATCTGGGCTGAACGTCATGGCCTGGATGTGGCGGCGTTCCTGACCACCATTCATGGCGCACGGGCGATCGATACGATCAGGCGTCAGGCGTTGCCTGGGGTCGATCCTGAGGCTGAGGCGCAATGGATCACCGAGGCTGAGCTGAATGATGTCGAGGGTGTGGTGGCGATTCCCGGCGCCGTTGCGTTCTTGAATGATGTGCCCAGCGATCAATGGGCGTTGGTGACGTCCGCTCCCAGGGAGTTGGCGCTGCGGCGCCTGCAGGCGGCGGGCATCAGTCCGCCGGCGGTGTGGGTGACGGCCGAGGATGTCGCCAACGGCAAGCCGGATCCCGCCTGCTATAGGCTGGGTGCGCAACGTCTGGGTGTCGCGGCCCAGGACTGCCTGGTATTCGAAGATGCGACGGTGGGGATCCGAGCGGGGGAGGCGGCGGGCGCGGATGTGATGGTCGTGACCTCGACGCACCTGACACCCATGGTGACTGCGCATGCCTGGATCGACGGGTATGAGCAGTTTCAGGTGCGGCGCGACGCTGAAGGCCTGCTGCGCGTCGAGCGCCGAATGGAGTGAGGGGAACAGGCTGCGCGTTCTATCGGCCGTGGCCTTCTTCACACGTGCCTGGGGCGCCGGGCGTGTGCAACGGATAATTTTTCACGCCCTGGCGCGACAGCACCATCTCTCTGAGTATCTCATTGGCAAGTCGGGCAATCGCTTCTTCGCCGCGATAGTGCGCGCGCACGATGCCGGTGATTGCGAAGTGGTCGGTGTTCGGGCCGCTGAGAATGGCTGAGAGGGTGCCGTCAGCATGTAATGTGCAGACGACCTTATAGCTGGGCAAGCGCGATGCCAGTGCAGATTCGATTTGGGATTTGCTCAGGGTGTCCATCTGTTTCAACGCCTTTCAGCCGACCGTGCAAGGCCAAGCATAGGTGCTGCTGCAGGGCTGTAAATACCGGCGATCTGATAGCCAGGCATCAGCCGTCAGCGGGTAGTTCTCCGGTGTTCGCCGGGAGCTGCGCGCTGGCACATTTTGCGCTGGACGGTTTTCTGGATCGGCTTGAGGCAGAACACAAACAGGTAGCCGCCGAGCAACAGCGTCAAGTCCAGCCACGACGGCACATCGGTGACGTAGATGTCTTTGATTTCGAACCTCAAGCCGCATTCCAATCCCGCAAAGACGAGCCCGATGAACAGGGCGATCATCCAGGAACGGGCGGCAAAAGGTCGCTTCGTGCTAGGCCTCATCGATGTGCTCCTGAGTGCACTCGTATGGCGGAAGAGGTTCTCACGAGGTTCGGCTGCAAATCATGTAACAAGTTCCGGGCGTAATGACAGTTTCATCTTTTTAGCGACGATGAAAGGACTGGATACGCTGAACGCGAAAAGAACGCGAGCAGGCCAATAGGGTTTTCGCCAGCCGTGACCGTGAACGAAAAGGCTGGCTACTGAAGGCGCTTCAAGGCGTCTGGTTTTTGTCCGGCGCCGTCAGGCCGGCCTGGATGCGCTGGTAGATTTCCTCGCGATGCACGGCAACATCCTTCGGTGCATTGATGCCGATTCGTACTTGCTGGCCGCTGACGCCCAGGATGGTGATCGTAATGTCATCACCGATGTTTATGCTTTCACCAACTTTACGGGTGAGTATCAGCATGGACTTCTCCTTGATTACTTTTAAGGACACATGTTTCAGACAGGGCAGGTGTCGGATGTGTGTAGCTTACTGCTAAGCGCTTCCCTGTGACTGCCTCTTTTAGGACGCATAGAGGCGACATTAATTCCCATGGCGTCATCATACAGGTCTGCGATACATGATTCGCATTGTTTAACCCAACGTTTATGACGGCCAGAATAGACAGTGGATGATAAAGTTGCCTCTTTATCCTTAAAGGAGCAGGGCAGTGCGTAAAGTAGCGATGGCAATGGCAGTGTTGGCATTGGCCGGTTGCGGTGAAGGCAAACGTGTCGAAGAGCCCAGGGCCAAGCCCGCCGTGACTGAAAGCCAGCCGCAAACCGGTGCGATTGCCGCTCAGGAGTGGGACCTGCGCGTGGGCCCGCCGGATCACAAGCTGCAGGCGATCACCGACCTGACCGCCTGGTTGCTGGAGCATGGTTTCAATTTTTATATCGTGAAGGAAGACGGCAAGGATGTGGTGCTGTTGGGGCCATTCCAAACCAGGGCCGAGGCTGAAGCCAAGCAGGCCTTGCTGACGGAAAAACTTGCCCGTGCCAAGAAAAACGACACCGAGTCGCAGATCATCGAACACAAGGTCGCGCAGTAACCGGCCGATTGGGCGGGAAAATACCGATTTTTCCCGCTCGGTTTCAGTTGCAGGCTTTCAGATTCACCGGGCCGACGAACTCGTTGCCGCGCCCCATCACGCAGGCTACCGTCTGATTGCGTTGGCGCTCCCAGGTCTGCACCGGATAGGTCTTGTTCCAGGCTTCGTACAGTTGGCGATCCTGTTTCGACAGGCGCAAGCCGTATTGTTTACTCATGTAAAAATACGTCCGTGCGATCATCCCGCGAATGGACGGACGCGGCATCACCTTCTTGGCCTTGAAGTCGACCTGGGTCAGGCATGAACCGTACTGCCCGCTTTGCACCGGCAGCCAGCCAAAACTGAAGTTGTTCCGGTCGCCATTGACCTCGCCGATGCTCGGCACGAGGTTGTGCAGGTCGGCTTCGGCGCGTTTGAACACGTCGTCATACCGCGTACAGTTCTTGCGCCCGCCATTCTGCCAGCACTGGCGCTGATGCCCGATCTGCCAGGCCGGCACGATATGTTCCCACTCGATGCGCGCGGCGCGGCTGGCGTTTTTGCGTGGGATGTAGCCGCAGGCTTTCAGGTCTACGCGGTTGCCCGTGTATTTGCAGCCGCAATAGAACTCGGTGGATTGTGGTGCGTAGAGCTTCCAGGCGATTTTCTTGGCTTCGCTGAACGTTCGGGGCGCTTGGGCGTGGGCGGCGACGGCAAAAAATAGGCACAAAAACACAGCAGTAAAACGGACACTCATTGAATCAATCTTCCTTCGGCACAACCCAGAAAATCTGCACGCCACCGTCGTCCCGGTAGGCGAGTGTGACGTTGTCGTTCTCTGCAATTTCCTCCAGCAGACGTTGCCATTCGTCCTCCGGTTCATCCGGCAGGCGGAAGATCAAGGCTGCCTTGGCTTTCTGGGCGTTGGTCGAATTGATGATCTTTTGCACACGAAGGGCCAGGCGTTCGTAAGCATCAGGCGGGGTTGGCGCTGCGGAAGAGGACTTTGCCACGGAGTATTCCTTAGTAAGCTGTACGTGCATACAGTATTTAACTGTAGGCGATTTCGCAACTGCTTAAAATTCAACAAGCTCGTCTGACAGTGATTCAAGCGAATTGATGTAGGGCGGGGAGATATGTAGCGAGGGTTTTGCGGGGAAGCAGGGGCGGGCGAATCCGCCCCTGCACAGGTGTTACCAGGAATCAGTATTCCCAGAACATCCGTTGCAGCTCTTTGCTGTCCTGGGTCTTGGTCAGGCCAACCATCGCCAGAATCCGCGCTTTCTGTGGGTTCAGGTCGTGGGCAGCCACCCAGTCGTACTTGTCGTCAGGCTGTTCGGCGTTGCGCAGCACGAAACCGCCGGCATTCACGTGGGACGAGCGAATGATCTGCACGCCTTGCTTGCGCAGTTCCTGCAGGGCCGGGACGACCTTGGAGGACACCGAACCGTTGCCGGTGCCTGCAAAGATGATGGCTTTGGCGCCGGCCTGGGCCAGGGCTTTGGCGGCAGTGTCGCTTACGTTGCCGTAGCCGTAGGCAATTTCGACGTCGGGCAGGCTCTTGATGGTCTTGATGTCGAACTCGGAGTCCATGGTGTGACGCTTGGCCGGCAGGCGGAACCAGTAGGATTTGCCTTCAACCACCATGCCCAACGGGCCCCATGGGCTCTTGAACGCTTCGGTCTTGATGTTGACCATCTTGCTCACGTCGCGACCCGACTGGATCTCGTCGTTCATGGTCACCAGCACGCCCTTGCCGCGGGCATCCTTGCTGCCGGCGACGGCGACGGCGTTGTACAGGTTGAGCATGCCGTCTGCCGACATGGCGGTACCTGGGCGCATCGAGCCGACAACAATGATGGGTTTGTCGGTTTTTTCCACCAGGTTCAGGAAGTAAGCGGTTTCTTCCAGGGTATCGGTGCCGTGGGTGATCACGATGCCGTCGACGTCCTTGCTGTCAGCCAGTTCGGCGACGCGGCGACCCAATTGCAGCAGGTTTTCGTTATTGATGCTTTCGGAGGCAATTTGCATGACTTGCTCGCCGCGCACATTGGCGATCTGGCTAAGCTCGGGAACACCGGCGATCAATTGCTCGATGCCGACTTTGGCTGCCTGGTAGGTGGCGCTGTTAGCGGTGCTGGCGCCGGCGCCGGCAATGGTGCCGCCGGTGGCGAGGATCACCACGTTAGAGAGTTTGGCTTTGGTTTCGACTTCTTTTGCCTGAGCGGCAACGGGGAACAGCAGCAGGAGGGCGAGTGCGCCCGGAACAAAGGTCTTCAGTGCAGATTTCATTATTTTTCTCTCTGGTTTTTGATGAGTGCGGTAGCAAGTTCATCTAGAGCGCTCGGGCGGTTCTGAACGCCTCGAGGTGCAGGAAGGGAGCAGGATTTGTACCAGCCTGAACGTCTCCGTGTTTATTATCTAAGCTGTTGATTTAAAACAAATTAAATTTATCTTTAAGACGGTTTGTCCATGCACTTGTCCGGCTTTCCGAACAAAGCGTGGCTGTTGCGTTCGGTTGTCCGAAAATAATGACGGGATAGTCGCCGGAGGCGTATGACATCGGCGGCACTGCCTGTCGTTTTAGAGAACGATCCGGCGACGGTGATGTTTAATAACCCCGCGAGACAGGCTGGAACGCAGGCGCTAGAGGGCTTGGGTGGAGGGCGGTTTTCTTCCGTTGACAAATCCTGGCAAGGTTCTCATAGTTTGTTTAACGCAAACGTTTGCGAGATGTTTCGCGGGTGCGCCCTGAACGTCTTGAAAGCTCGTATCAGTCACCCGGGTGGGTGGGCTGCCGAAGTGTTCTTCGGTGCAAGCGTTGCTCCCAATAATCATAAGATCGGAGTGAACCCATGAAGCTGCCATTCGCTGGACGTCTTCTTGCTGTCGCTGTGCTTGCCGCCGCATCTGCTGCTCTGCCTCTCTCTTCTGCATTCGCCGCCGACACCGCCGCCAAACCCAAGGTCGGCCTGGTGATGAAATCCCTTGCCAATGAATTCTTCGTCACCATGCAAGAGGGCGCGAAGGACTACCAGAAGTCCCACGCCGCTGATTTCGACATGATCACCAACGGTATCAAGAACGAAACCGATACCAGCGCGCAGATCGATATCGTCAACCAGATGATCCTCGCCAAAGTGAACGCCATCGTCATCGCACCGGCTGACTCCAAGGCACTGGTCACCGTGCTGAAAAAAGCCTCCGATGCCGGCATCAAGGTCGTCAACATCGATAACCGCCTGGACCCGGGCGTGCTGAAAAGCAAAAACCTCGATATTCCCTTCGTCGGCCCGGACAACCGCAAAGGCTCCAAGCTGGTGGGTGATTACCTGGCCAAGCAACTGGCCGCGGGTGACAAGGTCGGCATCATCGAAGGCGTACCGACCACTACCAACGCGCAGCAGCGCACCGCAGGCTACAAGGATGCGATGGACGCGGGCGGCATGAAAATCGTCTCCACCCAATCGGGCAACTGGGAAATCGACCAGGGCCAGAAGGTCGCCTCTGCGATGCTGAGCGAATACCCCGACCTCAAGGCGCTGTTGGCCGGTAACGACAACATGGCCCTGGGCGCCGTCTCGGCTGTGCGTGCGGCAGGCAAAGCCGGCAAGGTTCTGGTCGTAGGCTACGACAACATCGCCGCGATCAAGCCGATGCTGCAGGACGGCCGTGTCCTGGCGACCGCCGACCAGGCCGCGGCACAGCAGGCCGTGTTCGGTATCCAGAACGCGCTCAAGCTGGTCAAGGGTGAGAAGGTCGACGCTCAAGACGGCGTGATCGAAACCCCGGTCGAACTCGTCCTCAAGAAGTAATCCCGGCTGCACCCAACAGCGTCCGCTCACCCTGAGCGGACGCCTGGAGATTTTCCTATGTCATCTTCCGCCCCGAACGCTGTCCTCTCGGTCAGCGGTATCGGTAAGACCTATGCCCAGCCGGTTCTGTCCGACATCACCTTGACGCTCAATCGCGGGGAAGTGCTGGCGCTGACCGGTGAAAACGGCGCAGGCAAAAGTACCTTGTCGAAGATTATCGGCGGGTTGGTCACACCGACCACCGGGCACATGCAATTCAACGGTCAGGACTACCGCCCCGGCAGTCGCACCCAGGCCGAAGAGCTGGGCGTGCGGATGGTCATGCAGGAACTCAACCTGCTGCCGACGCTGACAGTGGCCGAAAACCTGTTCCTGGACAACTTGCCCAGCCACTGTGGCTGGATCAGCCGCAAGCAGCTGCGTAGCGCGGCGATCGAAGCGATGGCGCAGGTCGGCCTGGATGCGATCGACCCGGACACCCTGGTCGGCAGCCTGGGTATCGGCCATCAGCAAATGGTCGAGATCGCCCGCAACCTGATCGGCGACTGCCATGTGCTGATTCTCGACGAACCCACGGCTATGTTGACCGCCCGTGAAGTCGAGATGCTGTTTGAGCAAATCACCCGCCTGCAGGCCCGGGGCGTGGCGATCATTTATATTTCACACCGGCTCGAAGAGTTGGCCCGTGTCGCCCAACGCATTGCAGTACTGCGTGACGGCAAACTGGTCTGCGTCGAGCCGATGGCCAATTACAACAGCGAGCAACTGGTGACCTTGATGGTCGGCCGCGAGCTGGGCGAGCACATTGATCTGGGGCCCCGTACCATCGGCGGCCCGGCCTTGACGGTGAAAGGGCTGACCCGTGCGGACAAGGTCCGCGACGTCTCCTTTGAAGTGCGTGCCGGCGAGATCTATGGCATCTCCGGCCTGATCGGCGCCGGCCGCACGGAATTGCTGCGCCTGATCTTCGGTGCCGACCTGGCCGACAGCGGCACCATTGCCCTGGGGTCGCCGGCCCAAGTGGTGAGCATTCGCTCGCCGGTCGACGCAGTGGGCCACGGCATCGCCCTGATCACCGAAGACCGCAAGGGCGAAGGCCTGCTGCTGACGCAATCCATCAGCGCGAATATCGCCTTGGGCAACATGCCGGAAATTTCCGGCGGCGGTGTGGTAAATAGTCGCGACGAAACCGCCCTGGCCAAGCGTCAGATCGATGCCATGCGTATCCGCAGTTCCAGTCCGGCGCAGTTGGTGTCCGAATTGTCCGGCGGTAATCAGCAGAAAGTTGTGATTGGCCGCTGGCTGGAGCGCGACTGCTCGGTGATGCTGTTCGATGAGCCGACCCGTGGCATCGACGTGGGGGCCAAGTTCGACATTTACGCCTTGCTCGGCGAGTTGACCCGCCAGGGCAAAGCACTGGTGGTGGTGTCCAGCGACCTGCGCGAACTGATGTTGATCTGTGACCGCATCGGCGTGCTCTCTGCCGGGCGGTTGATCGAGACCTTCGAGCGCGACCGCTGGACCCAGGATGAATTGCTCGCTGCCGCCTTCGCCGGCTATCAGAAACGTGACGCGCTGCTCAATGACGCAGCGCTTAGGGATGCCCAATGAAAACAACAACTTCCCCTGCTAAAGCAGGCGGTAACTTTTACGGCCTGGGCACCTACCTGGGGCTGGCGGGTGCGTTGCTGGCGATGATTGCGCTGTTTTCGGTGCTCAGCGATCACTTCTTGTCCTACGACACCTTCAGCACCCTGGCCAACCAGATCCCGGACCTGATGGTGCTGGCGGTGGGCATGACCTTCATCCTGATCATCGGCGGAATCGACCTATCGGTGGGCTCGGTGCTGGCGCTGGCGGCGTCGGCGGTCAGCGTGGCGATTCTCGGCTGGGGCTGGAGCGTGTTGCCGGCCGCCGTGCTCGGCATGGGCTGCGCCGCGTTGGCCGGCACCATCACCGGCTCGATCACCGTGGCCTGGCGGATTCCGTCGTTCATCGTGTCCCTTGGCGTACTGGAAATGGCACGCGGCGTGGCGTACCAGATGACCGGCTCGCGCACGGCTTATATCGGTGACTCCTTTGCCTGGCTGTCCAATCCGATCGCCTTCGGGATTTCGCCTTCGTTCATCATCGCTTTGCTGGTGATCGTCGTCGCCCAACTGGTGTTGACTCGCACGGTGTTCGGCCGTTACTTGATCGGTATCGGTACCAATGAAGAAGCCGTGCGTCTGGCCGGGATCAATCCCAAACCTTACAAGATCCTGGTGTTCAGCCTGATGGGCCTGCTGGCGGGTGTTGCGGCGCTGTTCCAGATATCGCGCCTGGAGGCGGCAGACCCGAACGCCGGGTCCGGCCTGGAACTGCAAGTGATCGCGGCCGTGGTGATCGGCGGCACCAGCCTGATGGGCGGGCGCGGCTCGGTGATCAGTACGTTCTTCGGTGTGTTGATTATTTCGGTATTGGCGGCTGGCCTGGCGCAGATCGGTGCCACCGAACCCACCAAGCGCATCATCACCGGGGCCGTGATCGTGATTGCCGTGGTCCTCGATACCTACCGCAGTCAACGCGCCAGTCGGCGGGGCTGAACCATGGCGACGATTAAGGATGTGGCAGCACTTGCAGGTATTTCCTACACCACCGTGTCGCATGTGGTGAACAAGACGCGCCCGGTCAGCGAGCCGGTGCGCCTCAAGGTGGAAGCGGCGATCAAGCAACTGGACTATGTGCCCAGCGCCGTGGCGCGTTCGCTCAAGGCCAAGACCACCGCCACTATCGGCCTGCTTGTGCCCAACAGCCTCAACCCGTATTTCGCCGAGCTGGCCCGGGGGATCGAGGATTACTGCGAGCGTAATGGCTATTGCGTGATCCTCTGCAACTCCGACGATAACGCCGAAAAGCAACGCAGCTATTTGCGAGTGTTGCTGGAAAAGCGCGTCGATGGCTTGATCGTGACCTCGGTGGGCGGCGACGACAGCGGCCTGGCCGCGGGCTTGAGCGCGGTCCGCACGCCCATGGTGATTGTCGACCGGGCGTTGGACGGTATTGATGTCGACCTGGTGCGTATAGATCACGAGCAGGGCGCCTACCTGGCGACCCGGCATTTACTTGAACTGGGCCATCGGGACATCGCCTGCATCGGCGGCCCCGGCCATACCCGTGTGGCACAAATGCGTCTGGCGGGGTATCACCGCGCTTTGCGCGAGGCGGGTATCGACGTTGCCGCCAATCGCACCCTGGAAAGCGACTTCACCAGCACCGGCGGTTATGCCGCGGCAGTGAAGTTGCTGTCGGAAAACCCGCCGAGTGCGATTTTCGCCAGCAACGACATGATCGGTTTCGGCGTGTTGCGTGCGGCAGCCGAGCGCAACATCCGCGTGCCGAGCGAATTGTCGGTGATCGGCTTCGATGACATCCAAATGGGCCGTTACGTGTACCCGGCGCTGACCACGGTCGGGCAGTCGATCGTGCAATTGGGCGAGACGGCGGCCGAGTTGTTACTGCGACGAATTGCGACCCCCCAACTGCCGATCGATCAACGCATCGTGACGCCGAGTATTGTCTTGCGTGAGTCGACGGCGCCACTTGCCGGTGTATTCGCGCAATACCGCTGAACCGAATTGATGAGTACTGATGTATGCCAGCAAAAGTAGTGGTAGTAGGCAGCTTGAACATGGACCTGGTCACCCGCGCCAGCCGGTTGCCCCGCGCCGGTGAAACCCTGATCGGCCAATCGTTCTCCACCGTCCCCGGCGGCAAGGGCGCGAACCAGGCCGTCGCATCGGCGCGGCTGGGGGCTGAGGTGGCGATGATCGGCTGCATCGGCTCTGACGCCTACGGCATCCAATTGCGCGATGCGTTGCTGGTCGAAGGCATCGATTGCCAGGCTGTGAGCCGTGTCGACGGGTCCAGCGGTGTGGCGTTGATTGTGGTGGACGACAGCAGCCAGAACGCGATCGTGATCGTTGCCGGCAGTAACGGTGAGCTGACGCCCGCTTCGTTGCAGGCGGCTGATGCGGTGTTGCAGGCCGCCGACGTAATCGTCTGTCAGCTTGAAGTGCCGCTGGAGACCGTCGGGTATGCGCTCAAGCGCGGGCGTGAACTGGGCAAGACGGTGATCCTCAATCCGGCCCCGGCCAGTGGTCCTTTGCCGGCGCAGTGGTATGCCTCGATCGATTACCTGATCCCCAACGAAAGCGAAGCCACCGCCCTGAGCGGCGTGACGGTGGACTCCCTGGACAGCGCCAAGCTCGCCGCGGCGCAGTTGATCAAGGCCGGCGCAGCTAAAGTGATCATCACCCTCGGCGCTCAGGGCGCGCTGTTCAGCGATGGCAACCGTGTTGAGCACCTGGCAGCACCCAACGTCAAGGCGGTGGACACCACGGCTGCCGGCGACACGTTCGTCGGCGGTTTTGCCGCAGCGCTGGCCCATGGCAAAAGCGAAGCCGAGGCGATTCGTTTTGGTCAGGTGGCGGCCGCGCTGTCAGTCACCCGCGCCGGCGCGCAACCCTCTATTCCTACGCTGCACGACGTTCAAGGTTTTGTGCCCTCATGAAAAAGACACCGCTGCTCAATATCGCCCTGTCACGCCTGATCGCCTCCCTCGGGCATGGCGATATCCTGGTTATCGGCGATGCTGGCCTGCCCGTGCCGTCGGGCGTCGAGTTGATCGACTTGGCCCTGACCCAGGGCATTCCCGACTTCATCAGCACCTTGCGCATTGTGCTCAGCGAAATGCAGGTGGAAAGCCACGTGCTGGCCGAAGAAATCCTGCTCAAGCAGCCGCCGGCGCTCAGCGCACTCAATGCCCTGACCGACCAGGCGGCGCTCGGCGAGCGGCGTCTGCTCAGTCATGACGCATTCAAGCAACTGAGCCGCAGCGCGCGTGCCATTGTCCGCACGGGCGAGTGCCAGCCTTATTGCAATATCGCACTGGTGTCCGGCGTCACGTTCTAGAGTTCCCCAACGACAAGGAGTGTTTCATGCCGCGTAATCTTCCAACCCTGAGAAATCTGTTCCGGAGTGTTTTGCTTTTGTCTGCACTCACCGCAGTGAGCGCCCAAGCGGCGGAAAAAATCGACCTGATCATCGACACCGACCCAGGTGCCGACGATGTAGTTGCCTTGCTGTTTGCCATGGCCTCCCCGGAGGAGTTGAACATTCGGGCGCTGACCACCGTCGCCGGCAATGTGCGCCTGGACAAGACCTCGCGTAACGCGCGCCTGGCTCGTGAATGGGCGGGGCGAGAGGACATCCCGGTGTACGCGGGCGCGCCGAAACCGCTGCTGCGCACGCCGATCTACGCCGAAAATATCCATGGCAAGGAAGGCATTTCCGGTGTCGCCGTACATGAGCCGAAAAAGGCCCTGGCCGAAGGCAATGCCGTTGATTACCTGATCAAGACGCTGAGCACCGCCAAGCCGCACAGCATCACCATCGCCATGCTTGGCCCGCAGACCAACCTGGCGTTGGCGCTGACCCAGGCGCCTGAGATCACCCAGGGCATCAAGGAAGTGGTGGTGATGGGCGGCGCGCACTTCAACGGCGGCAATATCACGCCGGTGGCCGAGTTCAACCTGTTCGCCGACCCGGTCGCGGCCGAGATTGTGCTCAAGAGTGGCGTCAAGCTGACCTATCTGCCGTTGGACGTGACCCACAAGGTGCTGACCAGTGAAGCGCGCCTGAAGAAGATCGCCGACATCAACAACAACGCGAGCAAAGTCGTCGGCGATATTCTCAATGAATACGTCAAAGGCGATATGGAGCACTACGGCATTCCTGGCGGCCCGGTGCATGACGCCACAGTCATCGCGTATCTGCTCAAGCCTTCGTTGTTCAGCGGGCGTCAGGCCAATATGGTGGTGGACAGCCGCGAAGGGCCGACCTTTGGCCAGACCATCGTCGATTGGTATGACGGCCTGAAGCAGGAAAAGAATGTGTTCTGGGTTGAGAATGGCGACGCCCAGGGCTTTTTCGATCTGTTGACCGAGCGCCTGGCGCGCCTGAAGTAAGGTGATTGCCGGTCGGTGCTCGCCGGCCGGTGCTTAATCGCGCCCGGGGTTGTGTGCGCCCATGTGATCGGCCGGGTATTTCTCGAAAACCTGGCCAATGAACGCTTGCGCGGCCTGGGTGCCCAACTCCTTGACCAACAGGTCGATACCGATGATCGCCAATTCTTCCGGGCTTCCGGGGCTGTAGGAACTCTGCCCTTGGGGCCACTTGGCTTTGATGTCGGCTTGGAGCGTTACGGTGGTCATGGGTGTCTCACGAGCTGGAAGTACGGGGTGATGCGCTAAAACGCGGTTCTTACGTCGGCAGTTAAGCATTTTGTACGGCGTTTGGCACTGCTACTTACGCATGAGGTATTTCGAAATGAGGCAAGCAGTGTGCGACACTGTCAGCCTGTTTTAATGACCGGGGAACACCGCGTGCAGATCGACTTGAACAACCCCGAGAACCTGACATTGGCCGCCGTGCGCCAACTGCTTGCCAGTGCCAGTGATGATGAACACACTCAATTGCGAGTCACCAGGGCAGGTATTGCCTACATCTCCTCCGGCAAGGCCGTCGGCGGCGTCGATATCGATGGGTTGCTGTTTCGCCTGGAAACCTGGGCCAAGGGCTCCGGTTACGTCGGAAACGTGGCCGCCAGCGATGAGGTCTGGGTCACACAGATTTTCAATGCCTTGAAGCAGAACTGGCCTAAGCCACCGTTTGACTACATCGACATCTACTGAATTCGTTCATATCTGGTGACGATTGATCGGGCGAATGCCTGCCCTGAGTCAGGCAGACTTGCCAGCAGGCGATTTACGTCTTGAAACCAATCCGCCTGATCGCTGTCGCACGATCTCTGTCCATTTTTTATCATAGGAGGCTTCATGCCTTGGAAGCTCGCATCATTCGGTACTTTGTTGGCGGCACTCGCGTTGGCGGGTTGCAGCACCCCGGGTACCTCTGAGCCAGCCAAAGATGCCGCCGTGACCGATGCCGGTCATAGCCGCTGTGAGGCGAAGGCCGCCGAGTTCACGATCGGCCAGAAAGCCTCGCCCCAGTTGCTGGAGCAAGCGCGTACCCGTGCCGGTGCGCAGAACGCCCGAATTCTCAAGCCTAACGATATGATCACCCTGGAATACCGCTCCGACCGCCTTAACCTCAACACCGACGATAACCTGGTGATCACCCGGGTCAATTGCGGCTGATAGCCACAGGCTTTTGCAGCGCCCATAAAAAACCCCGTCACATGGACGGGGTTTTTTTAGCTCAGCGGAGAATTACTCGCCGCGAACCTGTGCAGCTTGCATACCCTTTTGGCCTTTCTCAGCCACGAAGGAAACGGTTTGGCCTTCTTTCAGGCTTTTGAAACCGTCGCTTTCGATAGCTTTGAAGTGTACGAACAGGTCGTCACCGCCACCTTGAGGAGTGATGAAGCCGAAGCCTTTTTCATCGTTGAACCATTTAACGGTGCCGGTTTGGCGATTAGACATGGTGTATCTCCAAGAAACATATATTTTCAGTAGTGCTGTGCTGCTCAGGCCAACTGGGCACACAGGGCTATCATAGTCGAAATGTTCGGCTTGGGAGCCCCCCCAAGGCACTGTTTGCTAATCAATAGCCCCGGGTTTAGTCCTTCGGTTGGCTGAAAGCCCCGATCTACGGGGCTTTCGCACGAAATATCAGCTGGTAAAAAAAGCCGTAAAAGCTGTGTATTTTGTGCGAAATGGCAGTTTTAAGAGGGTTTTTACCGAAAAACTGCCATCCGAATTGCAGCGATTCTTACTTTTTCTTCACGACTTTGCAGGACGAAATAGCCGAGACTGCTTTGTTTTTAAGCGCCTGGCTCGCGTTCTGGTTGGTCATGAGTTCCTTGATTTCCGCGGTGCTCAATTCAGCATTGATCTTGTCGGCGCCGCATTCGCAGTGTGCTTTGGCGGTTTTGATGTCCACGTTCTGGCTGGCGGCTGAGCTGCAGTCTTTGACGAATGCGTCCCTGGCGCCCGCAGGCCAGTTCGAAGGAGCGGCGGCCTGTGCGCCGAGGGAGAGAAGGGTAAGGGATGCTGCAAGCGCGAAGGTCGAGGAAAAACGCATCATTAAATGCTCCTAAAGTCGTGAGGACGAATGGCGATTCTCGGCGGATTTGACGGGGGACGTACAGCTCAAGTTCACTTTTGCCGCTATAAAAGAAAAGCGGGAATTTGTTATTGGCTGTGGCGCCGTGGGCGCGATGACCGTTCATCTGTGCTAGCATCGTGTGCTTGGCTATTTCCGGGCGCGCCAAATGCCGCCTTGCCATGTTTCTTTTTGTCCACTCCAGTCACTCTGGTTCGATCACCGGTTGGCCGAAAGGCTCCTGCCGCTGTAAGGCAGGCGTTCATCACTGAACGGCCTGGTATTGGATCTTGTACTGGCTCATCCCAACCCACGTGACCTTTGGTAGGGGTCACCACTAGGAGAGGAGGCGCCATGCCAACTATTACTCTTCCCGATGGCAGTCAACGTTCATTCGATCATTCGGTTTCCGTAGCCGAGGTCGCCGCATCCATTGGTGCCGGCCTGGCCAAGGCCACCGTGGCCGGCAAGGTCGACGGCAAGCTGGTTGACGCCAGCGACCTGATCACCGCCGATGCCAGCCTGCAAATCATCACGCCCAAGGATCAAGAGGGGCTGGAGATCATTCGCCACTCTTGCGCACACCTGATTGGCCACGCGGTCAAGCAGTTGTACCCGACGGCGAAAATGGTGATCGGCCCGGTCATCGACGATGGCTTCTATTATGACATCGCCTACGAGCGTCCTTTTACTCCGGACGATCTGGCCGCGATCGAACAGCGCATGCACGCGCTGATCGAAAAAGATTACGACGTGATCAAGAAAGTCACGCCGCGCGCCGAAGTGATCGACGTGTTCACTGCCCGTGGCGAAGACTACAAGCTGCGCCTGGTGGAAGACATGCCGGACGAACAGGCCATGGGCCTGTACTACCACGAAGAATACGTCGACATGTGCCGTGGCCCGCACGTGCCGAACACGCGTTTCCTCAAATCGTTCAAGTTGACCAAGCTGTCCGGCGCCTACTGGCGCGGCGACGCGAAGAACGAGCAACTGCAGCGGATCTACGGCACGGCCTGGGCTGACAAGAAGCAGCTGGCCGCCTACGTCCAGCGCATCGAAGAAGCCGAGAAGCGCGACCACCGCAAGATCGGCAAGCGCCTGAACCTGTTCCACCTCCAGGAAGAAGCGCCGGGCATGGTGTTCTGGCACCCGAACGGCTGGACCCTGTATCAGGTGCTCGAGCAGTACATGCGCAAGGTTCAGCGCGAAAACGGCTACCTGGAGATCAAGACTCCCCAGGTTGTTGACCGCAGCCTGTGGGAGAAATCCGGGCACTGGGCCAACTACGCCGACAACATGTTCACTACCCAGTCGGAAAACCGCGACTACGCCATCAAGCCGATGAACTGCCCTTGCCACGTGCAGGTGTTCAACCAAGGCCTGAAGAGCTATCGCGAGTTGCCGATGCGCCTGGCCGAGTTCGGTGCCTGCCACCGCAACGAGCCGTCGGGTGCGCTGCACGGCATCATGCGCGTGCGCGGCTTCACTCAGGACGACGCCCACATCTTCTGCACCGAAGAGCAGATGCAGGCCGAGTCTGCTGCGTTCATCAAGCTGACCATGGACGTTTATCGCGATTTCGGCTTTACCGAAGTCGAAATGAAGCTGTCCACTCGTCCGGAAAAACGCGTCGGTTCCGATGAATTGTGGGATCGCGCCGAAGCCGCACTGGCCGCTGCGCTAGACAGCGCGGGCCTTGCGTATGATCTGCAGCCGGGTGAGGGCGCCTTCTACGGTCCGAAAATCGAGTTTTCGCTGAAAGATTGTCTTGGTCGTGTCTGGCAATGTGGTACTTTGCAGCTCGATTTTAACCTGCCGATCCGTCTGGGAGCCGAATACGTCTCCGAAGACAACAGCCGTAAACACCCGGTTATGCTGCACCGGGCGATCCTCGGCTCGTTCGAACGGTTCGTCGGTATCCTGATCGAGCACTACGAGGGCGCATTCCCCGCGTGGTTGGCTCCGACTCAGGCAGTGATCATGAATATCACTGATAAACAGGCCGATTTTGCTGCTGAAGTTGAAAAAACTCTCAACGAAAGCGGATTTCGTGCCAAGTCCGACTTGAGAAATGAAAAGATCGGCTTTAAAATCCGCGAGCATACTTTGCTCAAGGTTCCCTATCTTTTGGTTATCGGAGATCGGGAAGTCGAGATGCAGACTGTCGCTGTGCGTACTCGTGAAGGTGCTGACCTGGGCTCGATGCCCGTCGCCCAGTTCGCTGAGTTCCTCGCGCAAGCGGTTTCCCGGCGTGGTCGCCCAGATTCGGAGTAATTATTATTAAGCGTGAAATGAGACAAGATAAACGAGCTGCACCGAAAGCCCCGATCAACGAGAATATCTCGGCACGCGAGGTTCGGTTAATTGGCGCTGACGGCGAGCAGATTGGCATCGTCTCGATTGATGAAGCGCTTCGTATCGCTGAAGAGTCCAAACTGGACCTGGTGGAAATTTCCGCCGACGCAGTCCCACCTGTTTGCCGGGTGATGGACTACGGCAAGTCGATCTTCGAAAAGAAGAAGCAGATTGCTGCGGCGAAGAAGAACCAGAAGCAGATTCAAGTAAAAGAAATCAAGTTTCGTCCAGGGACGGAGGAAGGGGATTACCAGGTAAAACTGCGCAACCTGGTACGTTTCCTGAGTGATGGGGACAGGGCCAAGGTATCCTTGCGATTCCGCGGCCGTGAGATGGCCCACCAGGAGCTGGGGATGGAACTCCTCAAGCGGGTTGAAGCTGACCTGCTCGAGTACGGTTCGGTCGAACAGCATCCTAAGATGGAAGGACGCCAACTGATCATGGTCATCGCCCCGAAAAAGAAGAAGTAATCAATAGGGCACGGCAGGCCTTCTGATTATGTTTATCAACTGAATGCGGAGTATCCGAACATGCCAAAGATGAAGACTAAAAGTGGTGCTGCTAAGCGGTTTCTGAAAACTGCTAACGGTATCAAGCACAAGCACGCTTTCAAGAGCCACATCCTGACCAAAATGTCGACCAAGCGTAAGCGTCAACTGCGCGGTAGCAGCTTGCTGCATCCGTCTGACGTGGCAAAAGTCGAGCGCATGCTGCGCCTTCGTTAATTTTTGGATCAAGAATAGAGGAAGTAACTCATGGCTCGTGTAAAGCGTGGCGTCATTGCCCGTAAGCGTCACAAAAAAATTCTGAAACTTGCTAAAGGCTACTACGGCGCGCGTTCACGCGTATTCCGTGTTGCCAAGCAAGCGGTAATCAAGGCAGGCCAATACGCCTACCGTGACCGTCGTCAGAAAAAACGTCAGTTCCGCGCTCTGTGGATCGCTCGTATCAACGCTGGTGCTCGTGTTAACGGTCTGTCCTACAGCCGTTTCATCGCTGGCCTGAAAAAAGCGTCCATCGAGATCGACCGTAAGGTTCTGGCTGATCTGGCAGTGAACGAAAAAGCGGCGTTTGCTGCGATTGTCGAGAAAGCTAAAGCCACCTTGGCTTAAGTACCCCCGACAGTCACCCTGGGCTACTCCTGTGGCCCAAGGTGTTAAACGTCATAAATAGGGGAAGAGCCTTCAAGCTCTTCCCCTATTTTGTATCTGGAGTCTGTACATGGAAAACCTGGACGCGCTCGTCGCTCAAGCTCTTGAGGCTGTGCAAAGCGCTGAAGATATCAATGCCCTGGAGCAAATCCGGGTTCACTACCTTGGCAAAAAGGGTGAATTGACTCAGGTGATGAAGACCCTGGGGAATTTGCCGGCTGAAGAGCGTCCGCAAGTCGGTGCGCTGATCAACGTCGCCAAGGAGCGTGTCACAGAGGTTCTCAATGCGCGCAAGGCGTCGCTCGAGGAGGCCGAACTTTCGGCCAAGCTCGCCGCCGAGTCCATTGACGTAACCTTGCCTGGCCGTGGCCAGGCCTCGGGCGGTCTGCATCCGATCACCCGGACTCTGGAACGTATCGAGCAGTTCTTCACCCATATCGGCTACGGCATCGCCGAAGGCCCTGAGGTCGAAGACGACTATCACAACTTCGAGGCGCTCAACATCCCAGGCCATCACCCGGCCCGGTCGATGCACGACACCTTCTATTTCAACGCGAACATGTTGTTGCGCACCCATACCTCGCCGGTACAGGTCCGCACCATGGAAGCGAACAAGCCGCCGATCCGCATCGTCTGCCCAGGCCGTGTGTACCGCAGCGACTCCGATATTACCCACTCGCCGATGTTCCACCAGGTCGAAGGCCTGCTGGTCGATCGCGATATCAATTTCGCCGACCTCAAAGGCACCATCGAAGAGTTCCTGCGGGTGTTCTTCGAGAAAGAGCTGGCGGTGCGTTTCCGTCCATCGTTCTTCCCGTTCACCGAGCCTTCCGCCGAAGTCGACATGGAATGCGTGATGTGCAGCGGTAAAGGCTGCCGCGTCTGCAAGCAGACCGGCTGGCTGGAAGTGATGGGCTGCGGCATGGTTCACCCCAACGTGCTGCGCATGTCCGGGATCGACCCGGAAGAGTTCTCGGGCTTTGCCTTCGGCATGGGCGTTGAGCGTCTGGCCATGCTGCGTTACGGCGTGAACGACTTGCGTCTGTTCTTCGACAACGACTTGCGGTTCCTCGCGCAATTTCGCTAGTCGTAACGAATCTTTAGGAGAGCAGGATGAAATTCAGTGAACAATGGCTGCGTGGCTGGGTAAGCCCGCAGGTAAGCCGTGACGAGCTGGTTGCTCGTCTGTCGATGGCCGGTCTTGAGGTCGATAGCGTTACTCCGGCCGCCGGCGTATTCAGCGGTGTGGTCGTGGGTGAGGTGCTGAGCACCGAGCAGCACCCCGATGCCGACAAATTGCGTGTGTGTCAGGTCAGCAATGGCGCGCAGACGTTCCAGGTCGTGTGCGGAGCGCCTAATGTGCGCCCGGGCCTGAAGATCCCGTTCGCCATGATCGGCGCCGAACTGCCGGGCGACTTCAAGATCAAGAAAGCCAAGCTGCGTGGCGTTGAGTCCAACGGCATGCTGTGCTCCCAGGCGGAACTGCAGGTGGGCGAGGGCAATGATGGCCTGATGGAGCTGCCGGCCGATGCGCCCGTGGGCCAGGACATTCGTGTCTACCTGGAACTGGAAGACGCCAGCATCGAGGTCGACCTGACCCCGAACCGTGGCGACTGCCTGTCCCTGGCGGGCCTGGCACGTGAAGTAGGCGCGCTGTACGACGCGCCCGTCACCCGGCCGGTGGTTGCCGCAGTTGCTGCGGTGCATGATGAAGTGCGCTCGATCGAAGTACTGGCACCCAACGCGTGCCCGCGTTACCTGGGGCGTGTGATCCGCAACGTCGACCTGTCCAAGCCAACGCCGCTGTGGATGGTTGAGCGCCTGCGGCGCGCCGACGTGCGCAGCATCGACGCCGCCGTCGATATCACCAACTATGTGATGATTGAACTCGGCCAGCCGTTGCACGCGTTCGATCTCGCCGAAATCAATGGCGGCATCCGTGTGCGGATGGCGGAAGAAGGCGAGAAGCTGGTTCTGCTCGACGGCCAGGAAGTCAGCCTGCGTGCCGACACCTTGGTGATCGCCGACCATTCCCGCGCCCTGGCGATTGCCGGCGTGATGGGTGGCGAACACAGCGGTGTGTCCGCGACCACGCGTGACATCTTTCTTGAGAGCGCATTCTTCGACCAGATCGCCATCGCCGGCAAGGCTCGTTCCTACGGCCTGCACACCGATGCGTCGCACCGCTACGAGCGTGGCGTGGACTGGAAACTGGCGCGTGAAGCCATGGAGCGCGCCACTGGCCTGCTGCTGGAAATCACCGGTGGCGAAGCGGGCCCGATCACTGAAACCGTCAGCGAACAATACCTGCCGTCGATTGCACCGATCACCCTGCGCGCCAAAAGCGTTGAGCAAATGCTTGGCCTGGTGATCGAACCAGCGGAAATCGAGCGTCTGCTTTCGGCCCTCGGCCTGGGCATTGCCGCCGGTGAAGCCGGGCAATGGCACGTTGAGGTGCCAAGCCATCGCTTCGATATCAGCCTCGAAGTCGACCTGATCGAAGAACTGGCCCGTCTCTACGGCTACAACCGTCTGCCGGTTCGCTACCCGCAAGCGCGCCTGGCGCCGCAACCCAAGGCCGAAGCGCGCGCGCACCTGCCGGAGCTGCGCCGTCTGCTGGTTGCCCGTGGCTATCAGGAAGCGGTGACCTACAGCTTCATCGATCCTAAGCAGTTCGAACTGTTCAACCCAGGCGTCGAGCCGCTGTTGTTGGCCAACCCGATCTCCAACGACATGGCCGCCATGCGTTCGTCGTTGTGGCCAGGCCTGGTGAAAGCACTTTCCCACAACTTGAACCGCCAGCAAGACCGCGTGCGTATGTTCGAAAGCGGCCTGCGTTTCGTCGGCCAGCTGGATGGCTTGAAGCAAGAGCCGATGCTTGCCGGTGTTGTTTGCGGTAGCCGCTTGCCGGAAGGCTGGGCCCAAGGCCGTGATGCAGTGGACTTCTTCGACGTTAAAGCGGACGTGGAAGCCGTATTGGGGTTTGCCGGAGCACTGAACGACTTCTCGTTCGTGCCAGGCAGCCACCCAGCGTTGCACCCGGGCCAGACGGCGCGCATCGAGCGCGAAGGTCGACTGGTGGGTTTCGTCGGTGCCCTTCACCCGGAACTGTCGAAAACCCTCGGTCTCGACCGTCCGGTCTTCGTTTTCGAACTGGTCCTGGCCGAAGTCGCTTTGGGCAAGATGCCGAAATTCAGCGAGCTGTCGCGCTTCCCGGAAGTGCGTCGCGACCTGGCGCTGATCGCCGATCGTGAAGTGTCCGCCACGGCCGTTCTGGATGTCATCCGTGAAAATGCAGGCGAATGGCTGACGGACCTCAGGCTATTTGACGTCTATCAGGGTAAAGGCATTGATCCGCATAGAAAAAGCCTTGCAGTTGGCTTGACCTGGCAGCATCCATCGCGCACTCTTAATGACGATGAGGTGAATACCACGACACAAAATATCCTCACCTCGCTCGAACAAAGGTTGAACGCCACGTTAAGGAAGTGACGTATGGGGGCTTTGACGAAAGCTGAGATGGCGGAACGTCTGTACGAAGAGTTGGGTCTGAACAAACGCGAGGCCAAGGAATTGGTCGAGTTGTTCTTTGAAGAAATCAGACACGCTCTGGAAGACAACGAACAGGTCAAATTGTCCGGTTTCGGCAATTTTGACCTGCGAGACAAACGCCAGCGGCCTGGCCGCAATCCAAAAACGGGAGAAGAAATCCCGATCACGGCTCGCCGTGTGGTCACCTTTCGTCCAGGGCAGAAGTTGAAGGCCCGAGTTGAGGCTTATGCTGGAACCAAGTCATAACGACGAGCTACCCGTCATCCCAGGCAAACGCTACTTCACCATCGGTGAAGTCAGCGAGCTCTGTGCGGTAAAACCGCATGTGCTGCGCTATTGGGAGCAGGAGTTTCCTCAACTCAACCCCGTCAAACGCACCGGGAACCGTCGGTATTATCAGCGCCAGGATGTGCTGATGATCCGACAGATCCGTGCATTGCTGTACGACCAGGGTTTCACCATCAGCGGCGCGCGCCAGCGCATGTCCGGTGATGAAGCCAAAGACGACACCACCCAATACAAGCAACTGATCCGCCAAATGATCTCCGAACTCGAAGATGTGCTGGTGGTTCTGAAAAAATGATTCAGGCTTTTAAAATACTTCCACATTTCAAAAGCTTGCGGTATATTCCTGATCGCTTCATTGCGAAGCGAACCCAGTAACACGCCTAGTCGGGGCGTAGCGCAGTCCGGTAGCGCACTAGCATGGGGTGCTAGGGGTCGAGTGTTCGAATCACTCCGTCCCGACCATATAATTCAACGACTTAGGCCAATGTTCACAGCATTGGCCTTTTTCGTGTGCGTGACATTTGCATGACTTCTCTATTTTTCACGCCTGCTTCCCGCTCCAAAAGGGGTCTGCCGGGAAAACCAAAGGTCATTCGCCTCTTGCCGGTGTGGCCGCATTTTGAGCAGTAGCTTGCTTCATACGAGCAACAGTATTCAGCGCCGCAATCACACGAACATCCACTGCACTCGAGCGTGCATGTCTGGATCTGTTTGTCTTGGCCATTCCGCTTGATCAGGTAATTGGTACGTCGTTCCAGCCGAAAGCCGGTTAGTTTCTCGGCCACCGTGTAAGCGGCCAGATCCCATCGGAAGTTGTATTTGGCCTTTGGATCATCGGCGAGTCAGTTTACTTGGCGCATGGCGATTCCTCGTCCTCGAATCAAGCGGGAGCGCTCACCGAGCCTGGGTATCTCTTGCGCAAGACGCAACGCGACGTTGCGTCCTGACCATATTCTCTCAAGATGCAGTGCCGCCTATGTTGTTGACCTGGAAAACATCAATGCGCGTGACCTTTTCTGAAGAGTCACCGCTGTCGAACCTCAGGAGTCTATGGCATGGGCGTTTCTACAAGAGATACAGCAGCGACGATACAAAAAGCGTCGATGACAAAGGGTCTCGTGCTTCTGTTTGCTTTTTGTTGCGGTGCCATCGTGGCCAACATCTATTACGCTCAACCGATTATCAGCTTGATCGCCCCGGATATCGGCATGTCGAGTGGACGCGCGAGTTTCATCGTTTCGCTGACTCAGATTGGTTATGCGCTCGGATTGTTTTTCCTGGTGCCCTTGGCGGATCTGGTAGAAAACCGTCGGCTGATGATCGCGACAATTGTGATTACGATCTTCAGCCTGGTAGCCGCCGGTTTGTCCAAGCAGCCGAGTGTATTTCTAGTGGTGTCGGCACTCATCGGTTTCAGCTCAGTCTCCGTGCAGATGCTTATCCCGTTGGCGGCACATCTGACACCGGAAGAATCTCGCGGTCGGGTAGTTGGCGGGATTATGGGTGGCTTGCTGCTAGGGATTCTGCTTGCGCGGCCGCTGTCGAGTCTGGTTGCCGATCATTTGGGCTGGCGGGCGGTGTTTATCGGGGCCGCCGCCTTGATGCTCGTTATCTCCATCGTGATTGGCATGACCATGCCTAAATGGCAACCGACCCATCGCGCGTCGTATGGTCAATTGCTGATGTCCCTGGGACAACTGTTCTGTCGCGAGCCCGTGCTGCGTCAGCGCGCGCTTTATCAAGGGCTGATGTTTGCGGCGTTCAGTTTGTTCTGGACCGCTGTGCCGTTGATATTGAGTCGTGAGTTCGGCCTCACGCAAAGTCAGATTGCGATTTTCTCTCTGGTCGGCGCCATCGGTGCAATTGCCGCACCTATCAGTGGTCGACTCGCTGATGCAGGACATACTCGACGAGCGTCGCAGTTGGCCATGGTGCTGGGGGTATTGAGTTTCCTACCGGCCTTCATCAATCCCTTTTACGGTGTGATTGGATTAGCGGTCACCGGTATAGCGCTGGATTTTGCAGTGCAAATGAACATGGTGTTGGGTCAGCGAGCCGTCTACGCCTTGGGCATTGCTAACAGAGGCCGTCTGAATGCGTTGTACATGATCAGTATCTTTATCGGTGGTGCAATCGGTTCTTCGGTGGCCAGTTCGCTTTATGAACATGCCGGCTGGCTGGCGATTGCTGCGGTGGGAAGCGGATTGTCACTGGTCGCTTTGGTCGTCTTCTCGGTGGTTTCTCGTCGGACCCGAACTGGCGCAATGCTCAAGATGAACAACGGGTGAGTCAAGGAGTGTCATGGACAAGCTGCTCGCATTGAAGATGTTCGTCCAGGCTGTGGATTCGAAGGGCTTTTCTTCTGCCGCTCGACAGTTAGGCCTGGCGACGTCTTCTGTGACTCGGATGATCGATGGGCTTGAGGCGGAACTAGGCGCTGTCTTGCTTAATCGATCCACGCGTCAAATCTCATTATCAGATGCCGGGGCCGCCTACTACTTGAAGGCGCGGGAGGTGCTGAATGCTGTCGCCGAGGCGGATGCCTCGGTCACTGACCGCGGAGAACTCCCTGCGGGTCATCTTCGTATTTCCGTGCCTGTAGCGCTGGGGCGCCGTCTGATTGCGCCGCATATTGCCTCGCTGTTGAAGCGATACCCTCAACTTGTGTTGGACATGACGCTCTCCGATGACATCGTCGAATTACTGGGGGAACGCGTCGATCTGGCGATCCGATTGGGATCGGCAGCAGCCATGGATGGTGTCGTCAGTCGTCCCGTCGGTCATTTCAGACGCCGGGTTGTGGCCAGTGCCGAGTACCTGAATGCACATGGTTTTCCTGAACATCCCATGGACCTCATGCAACACGAGTGTCTGCGTTTTAGTTACGGCCCAAAGCAGCAGGTGTGGACTTTCTTAAAGGAAGGTGAGGAGACTCGAGTACCGATTGAGGGGCGCTTCAAAAGCAACAATGCGGAAGTTTTACGTGAGGTTGCGCTGGCGGGTGGCGGGGTGGCTCTGTTACCTGACTGGCTCGTCAACGACGATATTGGCAGCGGTGATTTGACGTCATTGTTCGAGTCCTTTGTTATCAATCCGAACGATGCCAGTTCGGCCATTTCTGCGTTGTATCTTCCCAATCATCGTGGCTCCAAACGCGTCAATGCGTTTATCGATTTCATCAGCGAATTGCTCGGGCCTGAAGGCTTGGCCGAGCGCTGATCGCCTCATTGCTGTTTTCGCATGTTTGATCCACGACGTAACGAACCTCTTTCGCCGTGTGGCACGGCAGATCCCGGAGATTTGAATGAGCACTGCGACATTGCATTACGTCTACGACCCGTTCTGTGGCTGGTGCTACGGGGCGGCGCCGATGATCACGGCGGCCACCGCTATTCCTGGCCTGGAAATTCAGGCCCATGGCGTGGGCATGCTTTCGGGGGACAAAAGCAAGTTGATGTCGGGTGAGTGGCGCGATTTTGTTCGTCCTCACGAA
This sequence comes from Pseudomonas sp. GW704-F2, assembly GCF_059423025.1. Lineage (NCBI taxonomy): Bacteria > Pseudomonadati > Pseudomonadota > Gammaproteobacteria > Pseudomonadales > Pseudomonadaceae > Pseudomonas > Pseudomonas sp. GW704-F2. The sequence continues at coordinate 27,523 of NZ_JBWKXO010000029.1, forward strand.
GCCCGGATTACGGCATTCAGCAAACAGACCTTCGCGGACGCCTATGTTCAAGGCGTACTGGAACATGAAAATGTCCAGCTGGACTCTTCGCCACCGATTGCAGCGATGTTGACCGCTCAACAGCTGTCCGGACGTGGTATCGAAATGCTCAAACGCCTGCAAACTGCCTACTACCAAGAAGGTCAAGCCATTGCTGACCGAGGGGTAATCGCCGGCATTGCCAATGAGCTTGGGTTTGAACCCGAATCGTTTATGGCAACTTTTGATTTGATCACTGCAGACTCATTGCAAGACCACATCAAGCGCAGCAACGAGATGCTTGAAGCTCTGAATGCGCGCGGCTTTCCGGCATTTGCGCTGGAGATCGACGGCCAAATGGAAGTGTTGGCCATGGGGCATTATTTAAGCCGACCTGCGTTGTTCAAGAAGGATATTGAAAGTCGTCTGGCCAAATAGGTGTGGTTCATAGCCAGTGCATTCTTTTGTTTTGTATGATGCCTTAATGAAGCTCCAGCGAGGCGTTATGCAAGACTCAAAAGATAGAGACGAGAACGAGTCGGGAAAATCGGCGAAATCAGCAGACCCCGTCAAATCGACGACTCGACGCCTTTCGCCTGAGGTCAGGGAAAAGCAAATCGTGCAGAAAGCTATCGAGCATTTTGCGACGTGCGGATTCTCGGGCAGTACCCGTGAGCTGGCGCGACAACTGGATATTACCCAACCGTTACTCTATCGATATTTCCCCAGCAAAGAGGCACTGATAGACCGCGTGTACGACGAGGTATATCAGTGGGATTCCTCGTGGGAGGCGATGATCAAGGATCGCTCCGAACCCCTTCAGTCTCGCCTGGTTCATTTCTACACCTCATACGCTCGTGTGATTCTGCGGCGAGAGTGGATTCGTATCTTCGTATTCGCCGGGCTGACACGTGAAGGTATCAATGATCGGTATCTGGCTAAATTGCGTGAGCGGGTCTTCATCCCTGTCATTGCAGAAATCCGCCAGACTCATGGATTGGCGCCATCCTCAGGTGACACGATCAATGAAAAAGAGCTCGAGCTGATCTGGAGTCTGCATGCCAGTATTTTCTATATCGGTGTTCGCAAATGGATTTACGATCTTCCAGTGACTGAAGACATAGATGCGCTGATCGAGCAAATGGTCGATGCGTTCCTTAACGGCAGTCCCCACGTACTGCAGCAAGTCGATAACGATTTGGGTAAGAAGCCTCGCTTGAATTGATCGTTAGTTGCTGCATGAACTCCAGGCGCTCACGAGTGTGCGCCTGGCTACCGATTCAGACGTTTCGCCGGAGTCGGGTGGCTTACTTTTGGCGGAAGGGCATAACGTCGACACCGCCCGGATCGGTCATGACCCCAGGGCATCCTGCCAGCCACGTCGTGCCAGGGGCAGATCGAGCAAGCGCTTGCCGGTGGCATCGTTGATGGCATTGCCCAGTGCTGCGGCCATGGGGCCCTGGACGATTTCTGCGGCACCCAGAAATGGCTGATCCGGCTGATCAATCATGTGGACCTCGACCTGTTGCGGTAAATCCGGAAAACGCATGATCGGATAGCCGCTCCAGTCGAAGCTGTGCATGCCGCTGGCGTCATAGAGGATTCGTTCATAGAGCGTCCAACTCGCAGACTGCACGATGCCGCCCTGGATCTGATTGAGCAGCCCGTCGGGGCTGACAATTTGCCCCACGTCGACGGCGGCGACTACGCGATCGATCATCACTTGCCCGGTCTGGCGCTGCACATGCAACTGCACGGCGATCGCGCAGTAACCCATGATGTTTTTGTAGCGGGCAAAGGCGAAGCCGATTCCGCTACCGGGTCCCGTTGCTTTGTGCGGCCAGCGGAACTCAGCGGCCACGCGCTCCACCACCGCCCGTGCTCGCGGATCGCTCAAGTGATTCAGGCGAAATTGCACCGGGTCGATGGTGGCCCTAGCCGCCAGTTCATCGACGGTGCTCTCGATGGCGAACACGTTGATATGGGCACCGAGCGAACGCATGGCCGAGGTCCTGAATGGCATGGTCAGCACAAAGTTCATGTCGACCTTCAGGTTGGGTATCTCATACAACGGAACGGCATTACGGTCGCCGTCACCTTCGGGCTGAGCAATCGGGACTGAAGGGGCGGGGGTGAAGGGGTTGGCCAACAGCCACGCCGGCAACAGGCGCCCGGCATTGACGATACGTTCGTTGTGCGGGGTGCTCCAGAGCTCGTATTTCCAGTCACGAAGACGCCCACTGTCGTCCAGTCCCGCTTCCACCTCGGCAAGCATGGCCGAGCTGTACGGCTCCCAGAGGTTTTCCTGTTCGCGCATCCATTGCACCCGTATCGGCTTGCCGGGAATGGCCATGGCAATCAGCGCGGCATCGGCGGCGGCGTCATCGGCGCCATTGTGGCCATAGCAACCGGAACCTTCAGCGTGGATGCAACGCACCTGAGCCACTGGCAGGCCGACCATCTCGGCGATACCCGCGCGCAGAGGGTAGACACCTTGGGTATGGGTCCAGACGGTCAGTGTTCCATCCTTGAACCAGGCCACTGCGCAGGAGGGCCCGATGGAACCGTGCATCAGGTATTGCTTGGTCACCCGGGCCTTGTAAGCACGCGGCAGCGGTTGCGGGAGGTCACCCTTGGCGCTCACCGGATAGCGCCGCGCCGGTAATTCGGTGAGGAGTTGATGGATGTGTGTCGAGTCAGGCAGCGGGTTACCTTCTGTCCAGCGGGCCTTGGCGTAGCCTTCGCGCATCGCTTTGACCGCCAGCCATTCATCGGTGGCGACCACGGCGAGGTAGCTGCCATTGCGGACCAGTTTCACCTCGCCGGGAAGTTGCCTGAGGGCGGCCTCGTCGATCTCCAGAAGCTGACTGCCGCGCCGGGGCGGGCGTATCACCCGGGCGTGCAGCATATCGGGCAACCGCATGTCCTGCACATAGGCCGCACCGCCGCTGACTTTGGCCGGGATGTCCAGCCGAGGCAACGATTTGCCGATCAGGGTGAAAGTGCCAGCGGGCTTGAAGGGCGAGTTGGCCGACGCAAAGCGATGCAGTTGAACCCCCACCACTGCCTGTGCGTAGGTCATGCTGCGGCCTTGTGTATCGTAGATCACCGCATCCCGCGTGGTCAGGCTGTCGATGCTGCGCTGCCATTGCCGTGCTGCGGACTCGAGTAACAACTGCCGCACCTGGGCCGTGGCGTTGAACAGTGCAGTGCCGCTGTCGACGATCGTATGGCTGCCGGCGGTGTAACCTTCATTGGGTGTCAGTGCGGTGTCGGCAGTGAGAAAACGGATGAGCCCAGGTGACACTTCAAGGCGTTCGGCGGCGATCTGCAGGAGCGCAGTTTTAACACCCGTGCCCAGCTCCACTTTGCCGGTGTAGACGGTGATGCCATCTTTCGCATCAATGCGGATCCAGGCGTCCAGATAGGGCGTGGCCCGCAGGCTGCCGGGCAGATCAGGCGCCAGGATTGTCGTACCCAAGGTGTCCACCTCGGTGTCAGCGAAGGCACGGGGAATACCTGGAAGCATCGCGAACCCCATCACCAAAGCCCCGTTTATCACGAAGGCGCGGCGGCTCAGATTGACGTTTTGCGTGGGGGTTTTCATACCTTGCCTCCCTGCGCGACAACCGACTTGATCGCGGCGAAGATCCGCACATGGGTGCCGCAGCGGCACAAGTTGGGTGCCATGTGGCGGCGGATCGTTTCATCGTCCGGATGAGGGTTGGCCTCCAGCAGCGCCTGCGCCCTCACGATCATTCCCGCGATGCAATAACCACACTGGGCGGCCTGTTCATCGATAAAGGCTTTCTGCAACGGCCCCGGTTGGTCGACGCTGCCCAGGCTCTCGACGGTGCGTACCGATTTGCCCGCCAGCGCGCCGCACGGCGTCAGGCAGGAAAACACCGGCTTGTCGTTGACTAACACGGTACACGCGCCGCACTGACCCAGGCCGCAGCCGTATTTGGCGCCATTGAGCCCCACCTGGTTGCGCAAGGCATATAGCAGGGGCATGTCGTCCGCGATGTCCAGTTCGTGAGTCTTGCCGTTGATGTCAAGTGTGATCACGGTTGCTGCTCCTGAGCCCGAATACTTTTGATTGTCTTGTCGAGATCCGTCCAGGGTCGGTTTGCACAGCTTTCATTGCGCAAGTACTCGGCAAGTGCAGCCACATGGGTGTCGTCCAGGTTGTGGGCGAAGGCAGGCATGTAGTGGCTGGAAGCGGCGCTGGACATCGGGATGCCCTGCAGGATGGTCTGGATCAAATTGCGTGGCGAGTCCGCCCTCACCGCCGAGGTGTTCGCCAGTGCCGGCCGTGATTCAATGACGCGCATCGGCGCCGCGCGGCCATGGCAACTCGCGCAGGCCCCCTCGAACAACGCGGCGCCCCGCAGCGCCGTGGCGCTGGGCTTGACCCCAGAGGTGCAGGGCGGCGATGGAACATCCGATGAAGTTTTCTTGAGGTCAAGAATGTACCGCGCGATGGCATGCGCGTCTTCCGCCGGCAATTGCGCGATGCTCAGGCTGACCGGCAACATCGGGCCCGCCGCTGCGCCATGTCCTTCGGCGACCTCGCCCGTCAGATAGGCGACCAACTGGGCCTCATTCCAGGGGTGTTGTGCCTCGGTCATTCCGCGCAGGGCAGGAGCTGTCCAGCCGTCGACGACGCCACCGTTGAACAGTTCGCTGCCTTTCTCCCCACCAATCAGATTCAGGGGCGAATGGCACGACGAACAGTGCCCCGCGCCCTCGACCAGATAACGTCCGCGGTTCCATTGTGCTGATCGGTTGGGAAGTGGTTCCAGCGGATCCCCATGCAGGAACAGTAAGTTCCAGAAAGACACCAGCGGACGGAAGTTCATGGGGAAGACCATATGATTTTCCGGTGCGGTGTATTTGATCGGGTCCACGCTCATCAGGAAGGCATAGGCGTCGGCAATATCGGCATCGCTCAGCTTCCGGTAATGCACGTAGGGGAAGGCCGGATAGAGAAAGTGGCCGTCACGCGCGATGCCTTCACGCATGGCCCGTTCAAAGGCGTCCAGCGACCACTGACCGATACCGGACTGCGGGTCCGGGGTGATGTTGGTGGTGAAGAGGGTTCCGAAGGGCGTTACCAGCGGTAAACCGCCGGCCATGTAGGCGCCCCCTGGCCGTGTGTGACAGACCGCACAGTCGCCCGCTTCGACCACGCGGCGGCCTCTGTCCAGCGTCTCGCGATCAGCATTCAGGTGTTGGCTGACAGTGGCAATTTCCGGCCTCCACATCATCCAGAACGCAAAGCCTAACCCCGCGACGCCGATTGCCAGAACGGCACCGATGATCGTCTTGCGCTTCATCGCCTTACCTCTCGAGCTGAATTAACGACAGATTTTTCAATCCGCCGCGTGCGATGGGCGGCGATTTTCCATGTCGTGAGCTTAGAGAGGGCGCTTGTGAGGGAGTACCCCATCAAGGCGCAACGCTACATTGCGCCAGGCGCAACGGCGGCAGAATTAACAACCGTTAACTCGCACAGGGTGCGCCGATGTCCAAAGATAGGCGCTCAAGGAGCGTAATGACGGAAGGGGTTTCATGGACAAGCTGCTCGCACTGAAAATATTCATCCAGTCAGTAGATTCCAAGGGCTTTTCGTCTGCCGCCAGGCAACTCAATCTGGCGACCTCTTCAGTCACCAGAATGATCGACAGGCTTGAGGATGACCTGGGGGCCGTGCTGCTGAATCGCTCTACCCGGCAAGTCACGTTGACCGATGCCGGTAGTGTGTACTACCTGAAAAGCCGGGATATTCTGAGCGCCATGGCTGACGCCGACGAGTCAGTTTCGGACCGCGGTGAAGTGCCCGCGGGACAGTTGCGCATCTCCGTGCCCGTGGCGTTTGGACAGCGTCTTATTGCCCCTCATATCGGCGCGCTTTTAGCGCGCTATCCCCTGCTCGTACTGGATATGACGCTATCGGACGACATCGTCGATTTGCTCGGCGAACGCATCGATCTATCGATCCGGCTGGGGTCGCCAGCGGCGATGGAAACGGTGGTCAGCCGCTGCATCGGCAACTTTCGCCGCCGCGTAGTCGCCAGCGCCGAGTACCTGAACGCTCGAGGATTTCCCGACCGGCCCATGGACCTCATGCAGCACGAGTGCATGTGCTTCAACTATGGCGCGCCACAGCAGTTCTGGACATTTACAGAGCAGGGCCAAGAGCTGCGCGTGCCCGTCGAAGGGCAATTCAAGAGCAACAATGCCGAGGTCCTGCGCGAAGTGGTGCTGGCCGGGTGCGGGGTGGCGCTGTTACCCGATTGGCTGGTCAATGATGACGTCGACAGTGGTCGACTCACTGCCTTGTTCGACGCTTTTGTCGTCAATCCGAACAGCGCCAGTTCAGCGATCTCGGCCTTGTACCTGCCCAATCATCGCGGCTCGAAACGTATCAATGCGTTCATTGATTTCCTCACCGAATTGCTCAAGTCGCAAACACAGCCGACGACGTGATCGGCTCATCGTTGCGTTTTGCGAAAAGCAACGTTGTGCAGCAGGTGGATTCTCTGTCGGCGCTCCGGCACCTACCTTGGGGAGGTGAAACATTCAACCACGGAGACCGTCATGAGTTTGCATTCATCCAAAATTCAGGTGACTTACGACTTCATCTGCCCATGGTGCTGGATCGGTGAGGAAAATCTTGAACGCGCGCTGGCCGCTTCGGGTTTTTCAACGGACCGCCCAATCAGTTTCCTGCCTTATCAGTTGAACCCGGACATGCCGGTTCGAGGCATGGATCGCAAAGCCTATCGCTCTGGCAAGTTCGGCAGCTGGGCGCGTAGCCAGGCCATGGACGCACAGGTCACCCACGCCGGTAAGGCCGTCGGCCTTGAGTTCGATTATGAGCGCGTCGAAAAAAACCCCAACACCCTGACCGCGCATCGGTTGGTATGGCGCGAGCAACAGGCGGGTCGAGACGCTTCCTTGCTGGTCAAGGCCATTTTCAAGGCGTACTTCAGCGAAGGGCGGGATATCGGCGACCTCACTGTGCTGGCCGACATCGCTGCCGAAACCGGGCTGGACCGAGAGGTCATTGTCGACTTTCTCAAGGCCGATGAAGGCACGGCTGAAGTCTTGAGGCTCGAAGCCCAAACCAAGGCGTCCGGTGTGCGCTCGGTGCCGAGTATCCAGATCGCAGATGACGTGATCAGTGGCGCGCAGCCCATCGAAATAATGATCCAGATACTGAAGCGAAGCCAAGCCGCCTGAGGCGGTTTTTCAATCCCAATCCATTCAGGACATCATCATGACTCATCACTTGTTCAGCCCTATCAAACTCGGCCAATTCACCCTCGATCACCGCGTCGCCATGGCGCCTCTGACTCGCTCGCGAGCGGGGCAACCTGGCAACGTACCGACATCGATGAACGTCGAGTACTACCGTCAGCGTGCCAGTGCTGCATTGATCATTACCGAGGCTACACAGATTTCGCAGCAGGGCCAGGGTTACGCCTGGACGCCCGGCATCCATAGCGACGAGCAGATTCAGGGCTGGAAGGCGGTCAGCGAGGCCGTACACGCAGAAGGCGGGCGCATTTTCCTGCAGCTCTGGCATGTGGGGCGAGTGTCGCACCCGGTGTTCCAGCCTAACGGCGGCTTGCCGGTGGCACCGACCGCGCAGCCAGTGCCCGGCAAGACCTTCATCCTGAATGAAGAGGGCGAGGGCGTATGGGGTGATATACCTGTCCCTCAGGCGCTGGACATTCCTGGGATCGAAGCGATCGTTGGCGACTTTCGCAGGGCCGCTCGCAACGCGATTCTGGCCGGTATGGATGGTGTGGAAATTCACGCGGGCAATGGCTACCTGCTCGACCAATTCATCAACAGCGCCAGCAATCAGCGAAGTGATCGCTACGGGGGAAGTATCGAAAACCGTGCGCGGTTGCTGCTTGAAGTCGTGGAAGCCGTGACCGCAGAAGTAGGTGCCGAACGCGTTGCTGTCCGCCTGACACCGATGGGACGTTTCATGGGAATGGGCGATGACACCCCGGAACAAACCTTTGGCTACATCGCATCCCGGCTCAATCACTGGCATCTCGCTTACCTGCACCTGGTAGAACCGATGATGGTCGGCACAGTGCTCGATGAGAGTAACGATCCACGCTGGGACGCGATCATCAAGCAACTGCGTACTGACTTCCACGGCGTTCTGATGTTGGCGGGTGGCTACTCCGGCGAAACGGCCGAACAGGCCATTGCGCAGGGCCGTGCAGACCTCATTGCGTTTGGTCGCCCGTTCATTGCCAACCCCGACTTACCGGCTCGCTTGCGTGGTCGCAACGAACTCAACGTGGCTGACGGCAACAGCTTTTTTGGCGGCGACGCCAAGGGGTACATCGACTATCCGGTGTTGGCATAACGCAACGGTAAACCGCAGCTGCGGGAATCACCCTGCAACGAGGAGAAAGGTAATGAAGAGTTCAGGCGTTCCAAAGGCCTTGGTCATTGGTGGTTCCCTGGGCGGGCTGTTCGCCGCCACGGCGTTACGCGCGATTGGTTGGCAGGTCGATATTTACGAGCGATCCCCTGCGGCGATGGATAGTCGTGGCGGGGGCATCGTTCTGCAAGCGGACGTCCTGCACCATTTTCGTTATGCGGGCATTCATCCGGCAGGTGCGCTCGGCGTCCGGTCCCACGATCGTCTCTATCTGGATCGAGAGGGTAGCGTCGTGCATAAAGAGCCGATGCCGCAAACCCAGACGTCCTGGAACACACTGTACAGCTCATTATTTTCTGCATTTGCTGCTGAGCATTATCACCGTGGCAAGACGTTGGTGGATCTGACTCAGAATGAACACCGGGTGACTGCGATTTTTGCCGACGGCAGCACTGCCGAGGCAGACCTGCTGATTGGCGCTGATGGCTCGGGTTCAACCGTGCGAAGCGTGGTGTTGCCTGGAACAGTACCCAGCTATTCGGGGTATGTGGTGTGGCGCGGGCTGGTCGATGAAGAGCAACTTCCAGACTTCGCCAAAATGCAGCTTTACGAGGACTTTGTTTTTCAACAAGACCCTGAATCGCTGATGCTGGAATACATGGTGCCGAGCGTGAATGGCTCCGTTAATCCGGGCGAGCGTCGGTTCAATTGGCTGTGGTATCTGAAAGCTGCGCAAGGGGCGGAACTGGACGCTGTGCTCACTGACAGCGATGGCCGTCGGCGTAGCCACTCCATTCCACCCGGAGCCTTGGCCACTGGGCAGGATGCTTACATACGGGGAATGGGGGAGCGGCAGGCGAACCCGGCTTTTCGGGAACTGATTCGCCAGACCCAAGATATTTTTGTGCAAGCGATCCTTGATCTCAAAGTTCCTCAGATGGTGTTTGGCCGTGTGCTGTTGACTGGCGACGCCGCTTTCGTGCCGCGTCCTCATACCGCCGGAAGCACGGCCAAGGCAGCCCGCAATGCACTGGCCCTGGCGCAAACAATCGACGACATCGGCGACCTCGATAAAGCCCTGCTTGCCTGGCAGCACCAACAACTTGCAGAAGGCATGCGTATGGCGGATTGGGGGGTGAGTATGGGCAATCGGATTATGGGGATCGCCCAAGCCTGATGGAGCGGCTCACATCGGACTTATTGGCGAGAGCCTTGCGTTGGCGGGATGAAAGTGGGCTGTGATCGTTGGGCTGTTGCAGTCTTTCTAGACTGAATATAAAAAGAGGAGATTAGCTTCAGATCGAAGCGGTCTCCTCTTTTTTAGCACCTGTAAACTTTGAAGTTTTAACCATTCTGGCAAGCGCCACCGAGTATTTTGTATTGCAGGTCGTGCGTTATACCCTTGTGATCCACATACACCATGTGCGCGTCCACTGGGCCACAAGCGTTGTTTGTGTCCTCTGCTGTAGTGATGTCGATGACCTTGGCGATATCCAGGTGTTCGGAATAATTGTACCGCTCAGGTTCAGGGGCAGAGGCATTGTTGTTGGCGCCATCATGGGCTGAAGCGTATACGCTAAACATCATCAGTGAGGCGAGCATTGCATATTTCATCAGGGTGTCTTCCAGTAAGAATGAGAGAGGGAACAAAATCTCTTTGTTTGCTTCTGGAGCTGATTATGCTGTCGCCAGGTTGTTTGTAGAAATGCTCAGGCGGGATACTGATTATTACCGAAAATGATGTTTATCCATGTTTGTCTACAGATGGGCCAATATAATTTGAGGGGTGTAGTGCTTGCTGTCGGCAATGCGGGTCGGTTGGTTTTTTATAGTCTTTTGACTGATTTATTTAAAGCTGTATGGGCCCATGGTTATGATTGATCAGTATTTGTTTATTCGGTTCGATCATCTTGGCTGGGGTCCCGAGCGAACGGCAGAGACGATCTGGTGAAGTCTTGAACGGTTCGCAAAAAAAGGCCGGTCAGGCCGGCCAAAGGGAAATCGAGAGTTTCGCCAACGCTATACGGGGAGTTTCAGGATTCTGGCCGCGTTGGCGCCGAGTACTGCCGCTTTCTCGCGCGGACCCAAGCCTACGCTTTCGACAAAACGCACCGGCTGTTCATAGCCCATGTCGAAGCAGTAGTCGCTGCCCAGGACCAGATGGTCGATACCGACGTTGGCGATCAAATAGTCCAGCACCGGCCCGGAGTGCGACACGGTGTCGTAGCTGAATCGCGTCAAGTAGCTGCTCGGCTTCTGGGCCAGGCGTCGTGTCTCAGGGCGTGAGGTCCACCCGGCATCGAGACGTCCCACGAGTATTGGCAAAGCCCCTCCGGCGTGAGGCAATGACACATGCAGTTGAGGGTATTGATCCAATACTCCGCCGAGGATCAGATGTGACGCCGCGATAGCTGTATCGAACGGGTTGCCCAGCAAGTTGCTCAAGTAGTAGTTGCTCAGACGGTTGCCGCCGACCGTTTGTTGCGGGTGCAGGAATACTGGGAGTCCGAGCTGTTCTATACGGGCAAAGACGGGCGCGAAGCGCGGATTGTCCAGGTCCAGGCCGTTGATGTTTGTGCCCATGTACACCCCACGTACCCCAGGCAATTCGGCGGCGCGTTCCAGCTCGGCGATGGCATCGTCAGCCTCTAGCATCGGCAACGTGGCCAGCACCACAAAACGTTGTGGGTGTTGGCGATGGACCATCGACGCAGCATCGTTCCTGACACGTGCCAGGCGGGCATTGAGTTGTCGATCTGCCCAGTACACCATTGGCACGCTAAGGGACAGCGCTGTACGTCGACGCCGGAACGGTCCATATCGAGCAAACGCGCCTGCACATCGATGAATTTCAACGGCAATGGCCCCAATCCTCCGGCCGGGGTGGAGAAGCTGAAAGTAGTATCCTGGCGGGTATAACTTGCACCGAACGTTTTGCCCTCACTTCCCAGGAGGTGTAAGAACTCTTCAGGGTAGTAATGTGCATGGATGTCCACCGATCGCACCGGGACATCGGCACCTTTCTTGATCGGTGCCGCCGAGGCGGGTGATAAACGGGTCAGAGCGACCGGTTCTCGCCGTGGCATGTACCCGCTTCGAGACGCCGCTCTATTAATCGATCGATTATTTGATCAAATCTGATTATCATCCGATCAATAGGGAGATCGCAAGCCTCCTTAATCAATCAGGCCATTGAGCACAGCCATGCAAGACTCCCATTGCCTGGTCATGCACAGTCGCTACCTTTACCTTTCGATCTCGGAATCCGTGCATGGACAAGTTGCTGGCGCTGAAAATGTTTGTCGAAACGGTGCGCTGTGGGGGTTACTCATCTGCGGCGCGTAAGCTCGGCATCTCCACATCGTCTGTGACACGGCAGGTCGCGGGGCTGGAAAGTGAGTTGGGTGCCAGCCTGCTCAACCGCACCACGCGCAATACGAGCGTCACGGTGGCGGGGCAGCACTATTTCGATAAAGTCGTGGCGATCCTTGAGGCTATCGATGGCGCGGATGCCGTCGTTGCCGACCGTGGCAGCGAAGCTCAGGGGCGTTTGCGGGTCAGTGTCCCGGTGGAATTCGGCCGGCGAATCATCGCCCCGCACTTGGGGCGGTTGCTTGAACGCCATCCCGGTCTGGAAATCAGTCTTTCGCTGAGCGACGAGGTCAGTGACCTGCTCAGCGAACAAATCGATGTGTCAGTACGTCTTGGTTCATCGGTTATCAGTGATGACATCGTCAGCAAGCGGCTGGGCTATTTCCAGCGTTGGGTGGTGGCGAGTCCCGAATACCTGACACGAACCGGACTGCCGCGACACCCTCGCGACTTGCTCGAGCACCCGTGCTTGCGTTTCGATTACCACACGGGCCACCACGACTGGACATTCCTGGGCGATGAGGACGTCATCCGCGTGAATGTGCAGGGACGGCTGCAAAGCAACAATGCCGACATTCTGCGCGAGGCTGCCTTGGCCGGTGGCGGGGTGACGCTATTGGCCGATTGGCTGGTACGTGAGGACGTCAGTGCAGGTCGGCTGACGCGGGTGCTGGAGCAATATGAAGTCAACCCAGGCAGTGCAAGCACCTGCATCAATGCGCTGTATCTGCCCAACCACCGTGGTTCCAGCCGCATCAGTGTATTCATCGCGTTTCTTCAGGAAATACTCGCGCCCTAAGCACGTCCTGCGCATCAGGCAAGATCGCGTTGCGCGTCGCTTTTGATCGAATTGACTGCCAGCCAATACCAGCGCTGCGTGCGAATACCCTCTTCCTCACCCGCAGGCCCACAACGTGTCCGGTTAGATCGGACACGATCCTGGGTAAAGGCAATGGAGCGATTTCGATGAACACACAAGAGAATGTCCAGACGGTGAAGTTTTTTTTGCAGCCATGGGCCGCGGTGATAAGCCAGGGTAACTAAAAATCACGAGGGCACAATTTCCGAGCATTGTTGTGCTGGCTTCTTGTTCCTGAACGGTTGTTGCCAAGCGAGCTGTGCTTTGACTTCCGCCACGGCATCGAGGACTTTCTGTGCCCAGCGCTCATCCTCCGGATGCACGACAACAACGCGAAAACCGTGATCACGCCCTTCAGTCCGCACGCCTTCGGAATCGTCGACATGTAAGTCGATATCGAATGCCGGCGGAAATTTCGAGGGCGCGTTCGACAGGCCATGCACCGTCAGGGCACGGTTATGCAGCATGCTGTTGACCACACCGTCGACGCGGATGCCGTACAGCAATAGCCAACGCCTGATGTAGGACGGAGTGCGACCGGACGAGGTGTAGACCCAGATACTGCAGCCCTGGCGACGTAACTCTTGGGTCAGGGAGCGTGTACCGATACGCAGTGGTTCACCCAGCCAACGGTGCACACAGGCCGGCAGCCGGCTTGGCTCGACTGCGCAGTGGTGGAGTTGGCAGGCCAGGGTGTCATCGATATCGAACGAAATGCGTATGCGCTGACGCCTGAATCCGTGCATCGGGACGGCGCGCCGCATGGCGTGCCATACCCGGCTGCCGGAAGCTCGGCATTTAGCGAGCGTGGGATACCGGCTCATCGATGACCCTCCTGGTAAAGGGGCGAGGCCTTGTCGTTGAGAAGAAATTTCATTGAATCAGATGCCTGATCTTCCAGGAAGGCTGCATACTTTTTCTTGATCTTGGGCAACTCATACAACGCCTTGACGCCATGCTTGGCGGAGTTGCGTATGACCGATGACGGGTTGAAGTAGCCCTCGGCGTTTTTCAGCGTCAGCACGAATGGAGGCAGACCTGCGCGCATGAGCAAATAGCTGACGATGAGCGACCCACTGCGGTTATTGCCTTCAATAAACAACTGCGGCTTGCTGAGGATTCGCACGTAGACACCGGCTGCACGTTTCCAGACGGATTCGCTGCGATACGCACAGTACCAATTGAACAAGTCTTTTATCCCCCCCTCGACGTTGTTGAAGAAGTGTTCCTCGGTCGCCGCCAGATGTTGAGCGTATTCCCGTCGGCGTACCGGGTCCCGACCACAGAGCACGGTGGCGTTGATCTCCAGCATCAGGTTCAGTTGCTGAAGGTCGAACAGGTCTACGCCGCTTGCGACATAGCTGTCAATCAACGCATAACCTTCAAGTACATTGTGCAGCACTTCGTCAGTCAAGGGGTCGCGCGGCTCGGTAAAGTGCCTGCTGAGCTCGGAAAAGCGGCTCTGCACCTCGCGTAGCGCGCGTTCGATTGCAGGTAAATCAAGACGACGGGGTGCAGGCATTGGCAATCCTGGGAAACGGTAGATAAGCAGGTAAAACGACCGGATGCCCGCTAAAGCACCTTTGGCACTATAGCGGTATGCGGTCTTGACTGGACGTTTGCTGTTTAGCTGAACTTGCCGCTGATGTAATCCCCGGTCATTTGTTCGCGCGGGTTATCGAAAATCTGCGCCGTTGGGCCCATCTCAACCAAATAACCGGTGCGCGTGCCCTGGGAAATATCAACCGAGAAAAACGCCGTCGTGTCCGCAACACGGATGGCTTGCTGCATATTGTGGGTGACCAGGGCGATGGTGTAATCCTTCTTCAGCTCAACCATCAACTCCTCGACCCGGCGCGTCGCGATCGGGTCGAGTGCCGAACAGGGCTCATCCAGCAACAGCACTTCAGGTTCGGTCGCGATGGCGCGAGCGATACAAAGCCGTTGTTGCTGGCCGCCGGAGAGTGACAGGCCGCTGACCTTGAGCTTGTCCTTGACCTCATCCCACAGCGCCGCGCCTTGCAGGGCGTGCTTTACACGGTCTCCCAGGTCGCCTTTGTAGCGATTGAGGCGCAGGCCGAACGCAACGTTGTCGAAAATGCTCATCGAAAATGGGTTCGGCTGCTGAAAAACCATACCGATGTAACGCCGCACGACCACCGGGTCAACGCCCTTGCCATAGACGTCTTGCCCAAGGAAATGCACGTGCCCTTCAAACCGAAAGCCTTTCACCAGATCGTTCATCCGATTGAGGCTACGTAGCACGGTACTTTTGCCGCAGCCAGAAGGGCCGATGAAACCGGTGATCTTGTTTTTTTCGATCGGCACATGGCTGTCACGTACCGCCATGAAGTTGCCGTAGAAAATTTTGTCCAGCTTGCAGTCCATGACGACAGGCGCCTGGGTGACAAACGGAGCGGCTATTTGCGCAGTTGATACGTTCAAAATTCAGATGCTCCCGTTCTCAATACTTGGGCTTGCCGAAAATGCGGCTGACAATATTCACGACCAATACGATCATCACCAGCACCAGCGAGGCTGCCCATGCGAGCTCGAGTTGGTTGTCGAAGGGCATACCGGAGAAGTTGTAAATCAGCACGGCAAGCGATGCCGTCGGATTCATGACTGCCAGGCTGCCGTCGTGAAAAATCCAGTAGTTGCTGAACAGCGCGGTAAACAACAACGGCGCGGTTTCGCCCGCGGCGCGGGCCACGGCGAGCATGACGCCCGTCAGGATTGCCGGCATGCCGGTAGGCAATACGATTTTCCAGATGACCTGCGAGCGGGTACAGCCCATGCCGTAGGCCGCATCCTTCATGATTTTAGGCACCATCCTCATCGACTCTTCAGCCGTCAGCACGACGATGGGCAACATCAGTACCGCCAGTGCCACGCCACCCGCCGGTGCTGAATAGGTACCGGTGGTCATCACCACCAGCGCGTAGGCAAACACCCCGGCCAGAATGGATGGCAGGCCCGTAAGCATCTTGGCGGCAAAGCGCGCGGCGTTTGCCAGCTTGCTGTCTGGCCCCAGTTCAGCCAGAAAAATGGCCGCCATGATGCCGACCGGCACTGCGATTGCCGCCGCGATACCGACCATGACGAAGGTGCCTGCCATCGCGTTGCCGAAGCCACCGCCGGTCTCGAAACCGGTTGGCGGCAGTTCGGTGAATACCTCCAGGCTCAGGCGTGCCCCTCCGCGCGTGATCAGCATGTAGAGCACGGAAATCAGCGGCACGCTGGCCAGTAGAGCACCACCCCAGACCAGTGTGGTCAACACCAGGCTGCGCAGGGCGCGGCCTTCAAACTTGCGCTGCAGGCTTGGTAAAGCGGCTGTAGAGGAAGTGATGTCAGTCATCATTTAGTACCACGTTGGGCATAGACCATGATCATGGAACCGATGATGTTCACCAGGAGCGTGATAAACATCAGTACCAGTGCGGCGTACATCAATACTTCGATTTCGTTCGGCCCGGCTTCGGGGAAGTTCAGCGCCAACAAGGCCGCTAGCGTATTGGCCGGGGCAAACAGAGAAAGCGAGATGTTGTTCGCGTTGCCCACCAGCATGGCCAGCGCCATGGTTTCCCCCAGCGCGCGACCCAGGCCGAGGACCAGGGAGCCGAAAATACCGGTGGCAGCGGATGGCACCATCACCTTCAGAATCGCTTCCCAATGGGTCGTCCCCATGCCGTAGGCGGCTTGCTTGGTTTTCATCGGGACACCGGTGAGGGCGTCCTGCGACACGGCCGCAATGGTCGGCAGAATCATGATGGCCAGTACCAACGCCGCAGGAAGCAGCCCCGGCCCGCTCAAGGTCGTGCCAAAAAAAGGTATCCAGCCCAGTTCGCTGTTCAGCCACGCCGTAAGCGGGCGAATCGTCGGGATCACCACGTAAATCCCCCACAGGCCATAAACGACGCTGGGGATGGCCGCGAGTAATTCGACGATGGTTCGAAACACGGCTGCCAGCTTCGCCGGCAGGAAATCCTGGGTCAGGAAAATCGCCATGCTGACGCCGAAAAAGCCTGCGATCAGCAGTGCGATCAGGGCGCTGTAGAGCGTGCCCCAAATGGCCGGCAAAATGCCGTACTTGCCTTGGTTAACGTCCCAGACGCTGCCGAGAAGCACATCAAAACCGTGCTTTTCCATGCCTGGAAGGGCCTTGCGTCCCACCTCGAATACCAAGGCGAAGACCAACGCCAGAATCAGAATCACCCCTATTCGTGCGAGCGCACGGAAGGTGCGATCAACCAGGAAATCCTTTGCAGAGGGTGGCTGGCAGGCAGAATCCTGGTTAACCGGTACGACAAAAGGTGTGCTCATTGGCTAACTCCGGAACAAGGGGGAAACGCTCCCGGTATGGCTGAGCGCGCATACCGAGAGAGGCCTCACGTGCGTTACTGGATGTTGGCGGATGCTTTGCGAACCTCATCCACAACCGATTTCGGCAGCGGGATGTAACCCATCGAGTCGGCGATTTTCTGCCCTTCGGTCAGGCTGTATTCGACCATTTCGCGCATCGCCTTGGCCTTGGCCGGGTTCTCGTTGTGCTTGCGGAAGATCATCCAGGTGTAGGACGTGATCGGGTAGGACTTGGCGCCGTCCGGATCCGGCAGCCAGGCCACCAGGCTTTCCGGCATTTTCACTGCCGCGAGGGCCTCGGCACCGCTTTCTGCGTTAGGGACAACGTACTTGCCGGCCTTGTTCTGCAGTTGGGCAAAGTCAACCTTGGCCAGCTTGGCGAAACCGTATTCGATATAGCCGATAGCGCCCGGAGTCTGGCGCACGGTCGCTGTCACACCATCGTTCTTCGGCGATTTGATGAATTTGTCGCTGGCAGGCCAGTTGACAGTGTTGCCTTCACCCAAATCTTTCTGGAACTGTGGGTTGATCGTCGCCAGATGCTTTGTGAATACCGCAGTGGTACCACTGGAGTCTGCACGCACGACAACGGTGATCGGCATATCAGGCAGTTTCAGGCCCGGGTTGGCAGCAACGATTTTCGGGTCGTTCCACTTGGTGATTTTGCCCAAGAAGATGTTGGAGTAAACGTCGCGTGGCAATTTAAGTTCTTTAGGATTGCCCGGCAGGTTAAAAGCCAACACGATTTCACCTGCCGTCATCGGCAGCAACTGCACGCCTTCGGCAACCTTGGCGATATCTTCGTCTTTCATTGCCGAGTCACTGGCGGCGAAATCGACGGTTTTGTTCAGGAAGTCCTGCACACCGGCGCCACTGCCCTTGGATTGATAATCCACAGTGACGCCTGCGGTTTTCTTACTGAAATCCTTGAACCAGGTCAGGTAGATCGGTGCCGGGAAACTAGCGCCTGAGCCGCTCAGGCGAACGCTTTCCTCAGCAAAAGCCATGGAACTTGCACAAAGAGAAACCGCAACGGCGAGTGCAGCAGACTTCATCAAATTTTTCATCGAAGGAACTCATTGTGATAACGGGCTCCCGAACTCTGCAGCACTTTCGTTAAGCTTTTATGAAAGTTGAATGGCGGGTCGCGCCAATCGCGCCAGGCGCTAGGGCCTGGCCGTTGTGCATTAGGTGGTCTAGCCTTGTTTCGCCCTTTGCTTTTTGGGGGAGGGGCTGAGGGGGCAAAGTCTGAGCCTTGCCCGCTCCTGACAGACGATCAGAAAGGGGAGTGATGGCCTCTGGCAAAGCCCAGGCCGCCGCACCTAGACCTTGAAACGCTCCACCAGCCGTTCCAGCTCATGTCCCAGCCGCGCCAGTTCGTTACTCGACGCGGCGGTTTCCTCGCAGGTGTTGGCCGTCTGGTCGGAGATGTCGCGAACGTTGATCACGCTGCGATTGATCTCCTCGGTGACGGCGCTTTGCTCTTCCGCCGCCGTCGCAATCTGCTGATTCATGGCCTGAATGATCGAGACCTTGCTGGTGATGTTCTCCAGCGCGCTGACGGCACGGTGAGTGCATTCCACGCTGCTTTCGCTCAGCAGCAGGCTGCTTTCCATGCCCGAGGCCACGGCTTGGGTGCCGCTTTGCACACCGGCGACCAGGCTCTCGATTTCTTCGGTGGAGCTTTGGGTGCGCAGGGCGAGGTTGCGCACTTCGTCGGCTACCACCGCAAAACCACGGCCGGCCTCTCCGGCGCGGGCGGCTTCAATCGCGGCGTTCAGCGCCAGCAGGTTGGTTTGCTGGGCGACGGCTTTGATCACATCCAGGACACCGCCGATTTTATCGCTCTGTTCCTGGAGGTAGCGCACAGCGTCTGCCGACTGGTTGAGTTCTGTCGCCAGGCGCTGGATCTGCTCGATGGCTTCACCCACGATCTGCTCGCCCTCGCTGGCTTGCTGATCGGCGGCCGAGGCAGCGACGGAAGCTTCCTCGGCGTTGCGTGCGACGTTGTGGACGGTGGCAGTCATCTCGTTCATTGCGGTGGCGACATGATCCGTTTCGGCTTTCTGGGTGCTGATCCCCGAATTCGTTTGCTCGGTCACCGCCGACAGTTGTTCGGCCGCGCTGGCAACCTGAATGACGCCGGATCGAATGCCATCGATCAGCTCATGAAGGTTGAGCATCATCTGCTGAAGGCCCGACTGCAGTTGGCCCAGCTCATCGCGCCGGGTCACCGTCACATGCTCGGTCAAATCGCCCCGGGCAATGCGGTTCACCGCCTGGAGTGTGTGTTGCAGTGGATTGACGATTTGCCGTGTGATCACCCATGCGGCGAGCGCGCCCAGCAGCAGCGCCAGGGTCGCGACGAGGCTCAGCGAGGCCTTGGCGGACGCGGCATCGGTATCGCGTTTGGTGTTTTGCGATTCAATCAGCTTTTGTGTGGTGTCGAGCAACACGTCGCCCAACTGGCCCATCCGTTTAAACAAGGGCGCCTGGTCAATGTTGGGGGTGGCCAATTCATGCAGCAGTTGCCCGTACCCTTTGACTGCATTTTCCTGCTGTTGAATCAGGTTTTGATCCTGTGGGTCGACGAACGTATCCCCGATACTGTCCAAGTGGGCTGCGAGGCGATCCAGGGTTTGCTGCAGCGGTTGATAGGCATCCGGTTGGGTGCTCGTACCGATGCGTAGGCGAATGATTCGCAAGTCTTTGGTGTAATCGCTGACCTGAGCAATTTCCTCAACCTTGAGCCCGCGGTCGGTCAATGTCACCACTGCGTACCAGCCGGTCGCGGCCAGCAACAACGCAAGCCCCAGTACCAGGCCGAATCCCAAACTTAATTTAGCACTGACTCGGATATTGCTGATCCAGCCGAACATATGGACTCCAGTGAGTAACTCAGGTTGATTGATCCTTTATCACCTGAATGTCGACCATCCTTCCCAATGCTTTAGCACTAGTGTGACGGTCAGGCTGATCCAGATGGCAAATCGGGCCATGTATGAAAAATATCAGGATGCGAGGGAGATTGATTGGCGGTGCGACTGAAAGGATACAGCT
Organism: Pseudomonas sp. GW704-F2; assembly: GCF_059423025.1. Taxonomy (NCBI): domain Bacteria; kingdom Pseudomonadati; phylum Pseudomonadota; class Gammaproteobacteria; order Pseudomonadales; family Pseudomonadaceae; genus Pseudomonas; species Pseudomonas sp. GW704-F2. The sequence goes on from NZ_JBWKXO010000029.1 coordinate 47,610, forward strand.
CCACGTCTGTCGGGCGTTGGCGGAGTTGTCGGCTATTCAACTAAGGTGGCTTTTTTCGACACGCGTAGTGCGGCTTTGTACTTTAGTCGAATATTCAGCTGGCCCGAGTTCTGGCGGGCGCTGTTTTCGGCGCGCGAACGACCGAAAAGAGTGCAGGGCCGTACTGATAAGTCTAGATCTTGATCGCTTTTTTCAGATAGGAAAACAGCTGGTCCTGGCAGGCCCTGTATTGATTTTCAAGGTGTTCGACTTCCCACATGCGAGCCAGCCATACCTCATCACAGGCCGCTTCCAAATGATTGACAGTTGTCATCCAGGCGGTTTGGGCGTTAGCCGTCGCTTGGAGTAATTGCAACAGCTCCTCATTTATCGGAAGGGTGTTCGGTGAAGAGGGGATGGGCAACATTCAAAGTACCGGGAATCAATTTTAATAGTGGATGGTTTTTCTATTACACACTATAAAACGCTGTCCGCGAAAGGCAGTATTCGACTAATGGCTAACGGGTGAGGCGGCAAAGTTCAATTCCTTTGGGGCGCCTATTCATGCGATTTATAATGTTGCGCGCGTACTTATAGTAGTTTCTCGGATTAAGCCAGTGATTCGATTCAGCCGATAAGTTGGATATTTATTTGGCCTTTATCTAATAACGTGCCGCGCGGGTACTTGTATCTTGGCGGCCCGGGTGATCAACGGCTGCCACGATGGCCCGCCAATGCCCACGCCTGCCAGGCACGACCGAAGCGTGACGTTGAACCCTGACAGGCGTGTTTCAGGCACGCCTGGAAAGTCGGGAATCCGCGCTCACGATCCAAGCGCTTTGACCAGCAGGGCCACCGCCACCAGCATCGACACGGCGGCAAATCCGCGTTGCAAGTGCGGGCCTGCCAGCCGCGCCGCGATCAGGCGCCCGCCGGCCATTCCAAACAAGGCGCCCACGGAGAACGGCAGGGCCACGGCCCACTGCAAATGCCCGGCCGCCGAGCTGGCGGCCACGCCGGCCATCGACACCAGCGCAATCACCGCCAGCGACGTCGCCAGCACCGACTGCGCGGTCAAATTGGTGTAGCGCTGCAGCGCCGGCACCATCACAAAGCCGCCACCCACGCCGAGCAACCCCGAAAGCCCGCCCGCGATCACGCCCGACACCGTGAGCGCCCAGGCGCACGGCGCCGTCCAGTTCAGCTTGCCGCGTTGGGCGTCCAATACACAGGGCGGCGGTTTGGTCGCGACGGCGGCCTTCGACGCCGGGGACGGCGGCAACGACCGTTTGAATACCCGGAACGCCACGTACATCAGCACGCAGGCAAACAGGATCGTCAACGGACGATTCGGCGTGCGCTGCGCCAACCACAGGCCCAGCGGCGAGCAGATGATCCCGGCGGTGGCGATCAACAGCGCCGCCTTGTAGCGGACGGTGCCGTTTTTCAGGCCCATCACCGCGCCCAGCGTCGCGGCCAGGCCCACCGCCAACAACCCGATGGGCCCGGCCTCGGCCATGCTCAAGCCCGCCCCAAACACCAGCAACGGCACCGCGAGTATGCCGCCGCCGGCGCCGGTCAGGGCCAGAATCACGCCGACTGTCAGCCCGAGCAGTAAGACGATGATCATCTCAGTCTCCTTGCGTTCAGCGCTGATTTCATTGGTCGGTCAACTCGGGTTTCGCCAGCCATTCGCGGCCCTTGAGCATACCCTTCCAATACAGCGGCGGAAGAATCCGCTCTTTGAGCAGCCACGCCAGCCGGGAAGGGCGGGTGCCGTCGATCAGCCATGACGGGAAGCTGGGGGCGACCTTGCCGCCATAGGTGAACTCAGCCAGGACGATCTTGCCGCGCTCCACCGTCAGCGGGCAGGAGCCGTAACCGTCGTACTGCGCGCAGCCGTTGGCCTTGCCCATGGCCGCCAGCACGTTATGCGCCACCACCGGCGCCTGCTTGCGCGCGGCGGCCGCGGTCTTGGCGTTGCTCGTGTTGGCCGCGTCGCCCAGCGCATGGATATTGGCAAAGGTTTTGTGACGCAGCGTGGTGGGGTCGACATCGATCCAGCCGGCCGCGTCAGCCAACGGGCTGACCCGAATGAAGTCCGGCGCGACCTGCGGTGGCACCACATGCAGCAAATCAAACTCACGGGTCAGCACACGGGGGCTGCCATCCGGGTTCACGCCGCTGAACGTGGCCGTCCGCGCCGGGCCATCGACGCGGGTGAGGGTGTTGCCGAAATTCAGGTCGATGCCGTAAGCGGTGACGTATTCCATCAGCGCGGGCACATAGTCGGGAACCCCGAACAGCACCGCGCCGGCGCTGTAGAACTCGATCTCGACGGCATCCAGCACACCGCTGCGTTTCCAGTGGTCGGCCGATAAGTACATGGCTTTTTGCGGCGCCCCGGCGCATTTGATCGGCATCGGCGGCTGCGTGAAAATCGCCCGACCACCCCGCAGTTGCTGGACCTTTTCCCAGGTATAAGGCGCCAGGTGATACAGGTAATTGGAGGTCACGCCGTTGCGGCCTAGGGTCTCCGACAACCCCTCGATGGCATGCCAATCGAGCTTCAGGCCGGGGCACACAATCAGTTGCTCGTATTTGACGACCCGGCAGCCATCCAGAATCACCGCATTTCGCTCGGGTTCGAAAGCCGCCACCGCCGCCTTGATCCAATGCACGCCGCGGGGCAGGGTGGTGCCCATGGTGTGCGCCGTTTGGCGCGCATCGAACACACCACCGCCGACCAGCGTCCAGCCGGGTTGGTAGTAATGCACATCGGCCGGGTCGATGATCGCAATGTCGAGCCCCGGCGCGCGGGCCAGCAGGCTGGAGGCGGTGGCGATACCCGCCGCGCCGGCGCCGATGATGACCACGGTATGTTGTGCTTCGGCCACTTCGACCGGCGTGCGGCCCTGGTTCGCGATCCGCCGGATCACGCCTTTCATATCGAAGCCGGCTTTTTTGGCGCTTTCGACGATGTGCGGCAGGTCGTGCTGACCTGCTTGCGACAGCGCCCACATCGTTGTCGAGCGCATCCCGGACCGGCAATAAGCCAACACCGGCTTGGGCAGCGTTTCCAGCAACTCGCCGAAGGCAATCCCCTGCTCGTCGGTGACTTTGCCCGACTCGGCGGGAAGGTAGTGCGCTTCGATGCCGATCGCGTCGGCGGCGCGTTTGATTTCGGCAAACAACGGTTGGTCACTGCCTTCGCCATCAGGGCGGTTGCAGATGACGGCACGAAAGCCGGCGGCTTTCAGTTCGGCCAATTGGCTGGGGAAAATCTGTTCTGATACTGATAAAGCAGGCGCAAGGCGGCGGATATCCATAAGTGTCTCCGTTATGGGTATTTTTCTTATGATTTTTTTAGGGTGGGGGAATGTCAGGCGACGTTGAGTGGAATTTTCAGGTAGCGAATCCCGTTCGATTCAGGCTCGGGCAAATGCCCGGCTCGCATGTTGACCTGGACCGAGGGCAGGATCAGGGTCGGCATGTCCATCGAGGCATCCCGCTTGGTACGCATCGCCACGAACTCCTCCTCACTGATGCCATTACGCACATGCACGTTCTGCTCGCGCTGTTCGGCAACGGTGCTGACGAATTGCACTTCGCGGCCACCCGGCTGGTAGTCGTGGCACATATACAGCAATGTATCCGCCGGCAGGCTCAACACTTTGTTGATTGACTGGAACAGCGTGCGCGCATTGCCGCCGGGGAAGTCACAGCGGGCGGTGCCGTAGTCGGGCATGAACAGCGTGTCGCCGACGAAGGCCGCCGTTTCGCTGCCATCGCTGACGACATAAGTCATGCAGGCCGGCGTATGGCCGGGTGTATGCAGTGCGGTGCAATGCAGCGTGCCAATGCTGAACGACTCGTCGTTGACGAACAGGTGATCGAACTGACTGCCATCGCGGGGCATATCGCTACCGGCATTGAACAGCGTGCCGAAGACCTTTTGTACCGTCGAAATCTGGCTGCCGATGCCGATCTTCCCGCCGAGCTTTTCTTTCAGGTAGGGCGCGGCGGTCAGGTGGTCGGCGTGGACGTGGGTCTCGAGAATCCACTCGACCTGCGCATTCAGCTCGCTCACCCGCGCGATCAGGCGGTCGGCGGACGTGGTGGCGGTGTGGCCGGATTTAGGGTCGTAATCCAATACGCTGTCGATGATCGCGCAGTGGAGGGTGGTCTCGTCCAGTACCAGATAGCTGACGGTGTTGGTAGCAGAGTCGAAGAAGCCTTCGACGTGAAGTTTGACGCGCATGAACTGTCTCCTTAGGGGGGGCTTTTTTTCGAGCCGCTTAGACTAAGGACTGACATAGCAATAAGTTTGCCAGGCCATGGTTTTGCCGAAATAGCCTAATATCCAATTGATTTTATTGGGCTTTGTGTTTCTGTATAGGGGTATTCAGGCCTGTATCTGGGGGATTCTTCTGCCATTGGCAGTGCCTTGACAGAGGTGGCAGTGCCACAACAGGATGGAAAAATGGATTCCAGGAGCCATGATGAAGACTTTTCTGCCTACCCCAGCCAACGCCGTCCCACACCCGGATCAAGTGCAGTCGCTTGTTTCGTTTCTGGAACACGAACCCAATCCGATGATCGTGCTCGATCCGGACTACAACATCCTGGCAGCCAACACGGCCTATCAGCGCCAGTTCGGCAGCGCTGACAAACCCTTTATCGGCCATAAGTGTTATCAGATCTCACACCATTACGACGTCCCTTGTGACCAGGCGGGTGAGAATTGCCCGATGAAGAAGGCCCAGGAAAAGCGCGGGCCGGATCGTGTCTTGCACATCCACCACACGCCTCGGGGGCCTGAGCATGTCGATGTCGAATTACGGCCGATCCTCGACGAAAATGGGGCGATCACCGCTTATGTTGAGCGCCTGACGCTGGTGCGTAGCGCCTCGGCGCGGCCGAGCAACGAAGGGCTGGTCGGCTGTTCACCGGCCTTCAACCTTGCCCTGTCGGAACTGCAGCGGGTGGCGCCGTCCATGCTGCCGGTGCTGCTCCTGGGCGAGTCGGGTACTGGCAAGGAGCTGTTCGCGCGCGCCGTCCATGAAACCAGCGAACGGGCCAGCGGGCCGTTTGTCGTGGTGGATTGCTCGGGCTTGACCGAAACACTCTTTGAGAGCGAGCTGTTCGGCCATGAAAAAGGCGCCTTCACCGGTGCCATCAGCCGCAAGCCCGGCTTGGTCGAAACCGCCCAGGGCGGCACATTGTTCCTGGATGAGATTGGCGATGTGCCGTTGGCCATGCAGGTCAAACTGTTGCGCCTGATCGAATCGGGCACCTATCGCCGGGTCGGCAGTGTCGAGACCTTCCACGCCAATTTCAGGTTGATTGCCGCCACCCACAAGCCGCTGGAAAAAATGATGGAAAAAGGCGAGTTCAGGCAGGACCTGTACTACCGCATCAGCGCCTTCCCCATTCATTTGCCGCCCTTGCGCAACCGGGTAGAAGACATCGCCTTGCTGGTGAATTCATTCCTGCAACGGCGTGGTGCCGGCAAACGTCGACTGACCATCGATGCCGAAGCCCTGGCAGCCCTGCAGCAGTACTCATGGCCAGGCAATGTGCGTGAGTTACGCAACGTCCTGGAAAGGGCGAGCCTGTTCGCTGACGATGGGGTCATCCGCGCCATCCATTTACCCCAGGCCACCGTGGCGCCGCCACCTCAGGCTGCGCCTGCGCCTGCGGCTTCGACGCCGTTCGACGGCAGCACACTGGCGCAGGCCCTGGCCACATTCAAAGGCACCCGCAGTGAACTGGCCAAGCACCTGGGGATCAGCGACCGGACCTTGTACCGGCGCCTGAAGGAACAAGGCCTGGCCTAGCCCTCTACGACTGCCAGTGACTGCCAAGCTGCCAGACTGGCAGCGTATTGACCAGCAGCGGTGCGCCAGGGCTACCGCTAAAAAACCAATAACCAATTGTTTTATAACGATAAAAATAGAAGATCTGGCTTTGGCATGCCCTGTGCTTACTGCATAGACATGACTATTTCCGACAAACGCCTACTACGCCATCTACTCACCGCGGTGCTGATCAAGCTCGTGCTGCTGAGCGTGCTGTGGTGGCTGTTCATCCGGGATTCGCACGTCAGTGTCGACCCGAACATCGTCGGCAACCGTTTCGGTGTACCCACCTCGACTCAAGGGGCAAGCAAGTGATCTCAGAACAACTGGTGGATTTGTCACGGCTGCAGTTCGCAGCTACTGCGCTTTACCACTTTCTATTCGTACCGCTGACGGTTGGCATGGTGTGGCTACTGGTCATCATGGAAAGCGTCTATGTGATGACCGGGAATGTCATCTGGAAGGACATGACGCGCTTCTGGGGCAAGTTATTCGGCATTAACTTCGCCCTGGGTGTGACAACCGGTATCACCATGGAATTCCAGTTCGGTACCAACTGGGCGTACTACTCCCACTACGTGGGCGACATCTTCGGTGCGCCGCTGGCCATCGAAGGCTTAATGGCGTTCTTCCTCGAATCGACCATGATCGGTCTGTTCTTCTTTGGCTGGGATCGCCTGAAGAAAGAGCACCACTTGCTGGTCACGTTGCTGATGGCCATCGGTACCAACCTGTCGGCGCTGTGGATTCTGATCGCCAATGGCTGGATGCAGAACCCGGTTGGCTCGGAATTCAGCTACATCACCATGCGTATGGAGATGGTTGATTTCTGGGCCGTGGTATTCAACCCGGTGGCTCAGGCCAAGTTTGTACACACGGTGTCGGCCGGTTATGTCACCGGTTCGATGTTTGTGTTGTCGATTTCCAGCTGGTACCTGCTCAAGCGTCGTGATGTCGAGTTTGCCAAACGCAGCTTCCGGGTGGCGGCGGCGTTCGGCCTGGCGTCGGTGCTGAGCGTGATCGTGCTGGGGGATGAATCGGGTTACACCGTGGGTGAGGCGCAGCAAACCAAGCTGGCGGCCATGGAAGCCATGTGGGAAACCAAACCCGCGCCGGCGGGCCTGACCTTGCTGGCCAGCATCAACGAAGCCGAGTCCAAGAATAACTGGGAAGTCGATGTGCCCTGGGTGATGGGCCTGATCGGCACACGCTCGATCAGCAAGCAGATTCCTGGTATTCACGACATCAAAGCGAAAAACCGCGCGCGCATCCTGCGTGGCATTACCGCCGTCAATGCGCTTGAAGCCCTGCGGGCCGATCGCACCGATAAGGCGGCGTTCGATACCTTCGAAGAGTACAAAGCGGACCTCGGCTTTGGCCTGCTGCTGAAAAAGTACGTTGAAGACGTCAACCAGGCCACGCCGGAGATCATCGACAAGGCGGTGAACGATACCGTACCGCACGTGACCCCGATGTTCTGGTCGTTCCGGGTCATGGTCGCGATGGGCTTCGCCATGCTGCTGCTGTTCGGTCTGGCTTTCTGGAGCACCTTGCAGTCGGCCTGCACACGCCGCCGCTGGCTGCTGCGTTGGGCCCTGTGCATGCTGCCTGCGCCTTGGCTGGCCTGTGAGTTGGGCTGGTTCGTCGCTGAATATGGCCGTCAACCCTGGACCATCTACGGCGTGCTGCCCACTCACATGAGTGTTTCCACCCTTAGCGTCAATAACATCTATGGCTCGCTGGCAGGATTCGTCGGTTTCTACACCGTGCTGCTGGTGGTTGAAATGTTCCTGATGGTCAAGTTCGCCCGCCAGGGGCCGGGTAGCCTCGGAACCGGCCGTTATGCCCACGATGCCAACATGAAGGAACTCCACCATGTTTGATTACGTCACCCTGAAACTTATCTGGTGGGCACTGGTCGGCGTACTGCTGATCGGCTTCGCCATCATGGACGGCCACGACATGGGCGTCGGCACCTTGCTGCCCTTCGTCGGCCGCTCGGACGTGGAACGCCGCGTCGCGATCAACACCGTGGGGCCGCACTGGGACGGCAACCAGGTGTGGTTCATCACCGCGGGCGGGGCGTTGTTCGCCGCGTGGCCGGTGGTGTACGCCACCGCGTTCAGCGGGTTCTATTGGGCGATGATTCTGGTCCTGTGGGCGCTGTTCTTCCGCCCGGTGGGGTTTGACTATCGCAGCAAGATTCACAATGCCAAATGGCGCAGCACCTGGGACTGGGGCCTGTTCATCGGCGGCGCCGTACCACCGCTGGTGTTCGGCATCGCGTTCGGCAACCTGCTGCAAGGCGTACCGTTCCACTTCAGTAACTTGCTGGTATCGACATACACCGGGAGTTTCTGGCAATTGCTGAACCCCTTCGCGCTGCTGACCGGTGTGGTGAGCAGTGCAATGATCACCCTGCAAGGCGGTACCTACCTGGCGCACCGCACTGAAGGCGTGATCCAGGCTCGCGCCATCAAGGGCGGGGTTGGCGCGGCGCTGGTGCTGATGTGTACATTCGTCATTGCCGGGGTGTGGTTGCAGTCGATCGACGGCTATCGCATTACCTCGGTGGTGGACATCGCCGGGCTGCCGGACATTCTCAACAAGACCGTGGTACGCGAAGCCGGCGCCTGGATGGCCAACTATGGTCATTATCCAGCGCTGTGGCTGCTGCCTGCGCTGGGCCTGGCGGGCGCCGCCGGTGCCGCATTGTTGATGCTGATGCGCCGTACGCTGGCTGCGTTTGTCGCCTCGTCGCTGGCAGTGGTCGGGGTGATCAGCACCGCTGGTGTGTCGATGTTCCCGTTCGTCATGCCGTCGTCGACCGTACCGGCGGCAAGCCTGACCGTGTGGGACAGCGTGGCCAGTCATCTGAGCCTGGCGATCATGTTCTGGGCCACGTTGATCTTCATGCCGCTGATCGTGATCTACACCTCGTGGGCCTATCGTGTCATGCGCGGCAAGGTCACCGTGGCACAGATCAAAGCCAACGAACATTCGGCCTACTAACGCCATCAGAGGAGCAAAGACTATGTGGTATTTCGCCTGGATGCTGGGAGTCGGTTTCGCCTTGTTGCTGGCCATATTGAATGCGATGTGGGGCGAGAACGAAGCGGGGCGTGCCCTGAGCGACCGTGAGGAGCCGCGGCCATGATGCCGCGTGTCGCCGAGGCTCCGGCGCCCTCACGCATTCACCCGCTGAGCTTGCTTATCGCGATCGCGATCATGCTGGTGTGTACGCTCTATCCGCCCCTGATGGCCACCCCGGACGGCAAAGCTGATCATGGGCTGGCAATGGCCTTGTTCGCGGCGATGAGTGTGGCCTTTGTGCGGGGCGTGGGGTTCGTGCCGCGTGCGCGCGTGTGGCGCTGGCTGTTCTCGGGCTGGACCTGCTTTGCCGCGCTGGCACTGGCTGGCTGGTTGAAGTTCCTACACTGAGAACGGACGATCCCGACGCCGCCGTGGCGGTACTGCGCGGCGCCGGGATCGTCGAGTCAACCTGTCGGTTGATTGAGCCTTAGTGGTTATTTGCTAGAAAAAGCGCGGAAGCCTGTCCCTTTTTTTCACCTCGCCTGTCATTCCAGGTAAGTGAACAAAATCGAGAGCTTCCGCCCATGCCCGCCGTCCGCCCCTTGCTCAAACTGAGCCTGATGCTGAGCCTCAGCGCCAGCCCACTGTTTACCCCGATCAGCTATGCCGAAGACACCGCCACCCGCCGCAGCTACCAAGTGCCGGCCGGTAGCCTGGGTGCCGCGTTGACCCGTTTCGCCGGGTTGTCGGGGGTCAACCTGGCGGTGGACCCGGCGCTGGTCAGTGGCCGCGGTAGCAGTGGTTTATCCGGCGAGTACGCGGTGGAAGAAGGTTTTGCCCGCCTGCTGCAAGGTTCCGGCCTGCAACTGCAGCCGATGGGGGAGCAGGCCTACATGCTGGTGCCGGTGCCGCAGGGCAGCAGCCTGCAACTGGCGCCGACCGCCATCCTCGGGACCCGCAGCGAAGCCGACGGCGATATCTATGCCGGTGGGCAAGTGGCGCGACGCGGTTCGCAGGGCCTGCTGGGCTCGCGGGACTTCATGGACACGCCCTTCAGCATGACCACCTACACCCAGGCGGCAGTGAAGAACCAGCAGGCGCGGACCCTCGGCGACCTGATCGCCAGCGACCCGTCGGTGCGCGCCACCAACCCGGCGGGTGGGCGCTATGAACAGTTCACCATTCGCGGGTTCAGCCTGTTCAACAGTGACGTGGCCTACAACGGCCTGTACGGCGTGTTGCCGACCTACACCATCGACATGGAAATGGCCGACCGCGTCGACATCGTCAAAGGCCCCAGTCAATTGATCAACGGCATCTCGCCGCGCGGCAGTGTGGGCGGCGGGATCAACGTGGTGCCCAAGCGCGCCACCGACAAGGACATCAACTCGTTCACCGGCACCTGGGCCTCCGATAGCCAGGCTGGCGGCGCGGTGGACGTGGGCCGGCGTTTCGGCGAGGACAACAAGTTCGGCCTGCGCTTCAACGGCGTGAAACAGGCCGGCGACACTGAGTGGGATCACCAGCGTGTCGACCGTGAAATGGCCGTGCTGGGCCTGGACTTTCGCGGTGAGCGCCTGCGCCTTTCCAGCGATATCGGCCACACCGAGCGCGACACCAACGCCCCGCAGGAGCGCGTGCAGGTGGCCGCCGCGGCCCCGGTGCCAAGCGCCAACGATGTACGCCGCAACTACGCGCAATCGTGGAGCAAGGCCAGCACCAACGACACGTTCGGCACGCTCAATGCCGAGTTCGACCTCAGCGATAACCTGATGCTCTACGGCGGTGTCGGCGCGCGCAAAAGCAACCACGACTTCCTGCGTCACGCCGTTTCCGTCAGCAACAGTGCAGGGGATTTCAGCGTGCAGCCGCGCGACTTCAGCCGCGATGAAAATGTGCGTACCGCCACGGCAGGCGTGCGCAGCGGGTTCCATACCGGGCCGGTGAGCCACGAGGTCAACCTGGCGGCCAGCTACTTCTACGTGGACTTCACCAACGGCGGCGCACGCTATGCGGCGGCGCCGAGCAATCTTTACAACCCGGTGCAAACACCGACGCCGTCCACCGCCATCCGCCAGGATGCGCAGGTATACACCGAGAATAAATTCAGCGGCGTGGCGTTGTCCGACACCCTGGGCTTTTTCGACGATCGCCTGCTGCTGACCCTCGGCGCACGCTGGCAGCGGGTGAAGGTGGAGGACTGGACCAACAACGTCAAAGGCGACACCGCCTACGACGAAGAAAAAATCTCGCCGTCCGGCGGCATCCTGTTCAAGGCCACCGACGCGCTGTCGCTGTACGCCAACTACCTGGAAGGCCTGAGCCAGGGCAAGGTCGCGCCTTCCACCTCGGTCAACGAAGATGAAATCTTCCCGCCGTTCATCAGCCGCCAGGTGGAAGTCGGCGCCAAATACGACGCCGGAGCGTTCGCCGTGACCGCCGCGGTGTTCCGCATCAAGCAACCGGCCTATGAAACCAACGCGACCTCGCGGGTGTTCGGCCCCAACGGCAAGCGCCAGAACGACGGCGTGGAACTCAGCCTGTTCGGCGAACCGCTCAAGGGCCTGCGCCTGCTGGGTGGCGTGATGTACATCGACAGCGAATTGACCCACACCACCAACGGTACGTTCGACGGCAACCGCGCCCCGGCCACGCCCAAGTACAACGTCAACCTCGGCGCGGAATGGGACGTGCCACGCCTCGAAGGCCTGACCCTGACCACGCGCGGCATCTACTCCAGCTCGCAATACCTGGACCAGGCCAATGCCAAGGAAATCGGCGCCTGGAACCGCATCGACGTGGGCGCGCGGTATGCGTTCAAGGTCGATGACAAACACATCACCCTGCGTGCGAATGTGGAAAACGTCGCCGATAAACGCTACTGGAGCTCGGCGGGCGCGTCGGACGACAGCGAACCGGGGCTGACCTTGTCGACGCCGCGGACTTACCTGTTGTCGGCGACGGTCGACTTCTGACTGGCCGATCGTCTGTGTTTACTATCACGCGGCAAACCCAGCGTTCAGCGGCAATGAAGATCAACAACAAGGTTGTTTGAAAGTTTGAGCTTGATGCGCGTCGAGGAAAAACTTCGGCGCCTGGCTCTGATTAGCGAAGTGGCTAATTGCAATTAGCTGAATCCTTGGGTGTCGGCTTGGAGGCTTTAAATCAAGGCTTTCGCGGCTGTTTCAAGGCGGTTGCAGGCTATTCTTTTCAGTTTGTTTCCCCGCTTCAGGAACTAGCGCTGGAACTTCCAGTCGATTAACCCAGTTAACTCCGACTGCGGCGTGGCGAACTAATGGCATTTTATTTTTATATCCAGTAGTTCCAAATAGCCATACTTTCTCGCAACTAGACCCCCCCAACTATGTCGTCAATGCCCATCGATGCCTGCCATACGCAGATACCGCACACCGACCGCGTGTGCGCGTGGCTGATGCAGCACGCCGGGCTGAAAACCGTCGACCTGGAGCGCGCCCGGCGCTTGTCCCTGGACGGCAGCGACCTGCTCGGCCTGCTCACGCGCCTGGGGCTGGTGTCCGAAGTCGAACTGGCGCGCGCCTGGGCCGAGTTGCTCGGCGCGCCGCTGTTACTCGCCGATGCCGCGCCGCCGTTGCTCGACCCATTGCCCGCGCTCACCGAGCGCTTCATGCGCCATTACCAAGTGGTGCCCATGGGCTGGGCCCACGGCGGGCTGCGCGTGCTCGCGGCCAACCCGACGCAGCATTATCCCTTCCAGGCCCTGGCCTACGCCTGTGATGTGCCGGTGTGGCTGGCCATTGGCCCGCGCACTGAAGTCGAGACGCTGATCGAGCGCTATTACGGCCAGGGCCGTTCCGCCATGGGTACCCTGATCGAGAACCTCGATGAGCAGGGCGGCGCGCTGGAAGATATCGAACACCTCAAGGACATGGCTTCCGAAGCGCCGGTGATCCGCCTGGTCAACCTGATCCTGCAGCGGGCGGTGGAGCAGCGTGCGTCGGACATCCATATCGAACCCTTCGAAAACCAACTCAAGGTGCGCTACCGCATCGACGGCGTGCTGCACGACGCCGAAGCGCCGCCGGCCAGTTCGTCGGCGGCGGTGATCTCGCGGGTGAAGATCATGGCGCGCCTGGACATCGCCGAGCGGCGCTTGCCCCAGGACGGGCGGATCATGCTGCGCATCCAGGGCAAGGCGCTGGACTTGCGGGTGTCCACGGTGCCGACCAGCTTCGGCGAGTCGGTGGTCATGCGCCTGCTCGACCGGCAAACCGTGCAGTTCGACTTCCCCAGCCTGGGCTTCGACGGCGAGCGCCTGGCCGCCTTCCTCGATGTGCTCGAACGGCCCCATGGCATCCTGCTGGTCACCGGGCCCACCGGCTCCGGCAAGACCACCACGCTCTACACCGCGCTGGCGCGGCTCAACAGCGCCGAGCGCAAGATCATCACCGTCGAAGATCCGGTGGAATACCAGCTCGAAGGCATCAACCAGATCCAGGTCAAGCCGGCCATCGGCCTGGACTTCGCTGGCGCGCTGCGCTCCATCGTGCGCCAGGACCCGGACGTGATCATGATCGGCGAGATCCGCGACCTGGAAACCTGCCGCATCGCGATCCAGTCGTCGCTCACCGGCCATCTCGTACTCTCCACCCTGCACACCAACAGCGCCGCCGCGAGCATCACGCGCCTGCTGGACATGGGCGTGGAAAGTTACCTGATCGCCTCGACCGTCAGCGGCATCCTCGCGCAGCGCCTGGTGCGGCGCCTGGACCCGGCGACCCGCGTCGCCTTTGAAGCGCCGTCGGAGTTGATCGAGGAACATGGCCTGCAACGTTTCACCGATGAGCGCCCGATCTTGCTCTACCGCCCTGGCGCCGAAGGCGGCTACCACGGCCGTAGCGCGATCACCGAATTGCTGGTGATGAATGACGAACTGCGCGGCCTGCTGATGCGCCACGCCGATGCCGCGACGCTGGAGCAGGCCGCCCGACGTGCGGGCCTGCGCACCTTGCATGAAGAAGGCCTGCGTCAGGCAGTGGCGGGCGTCACCTCGCTGGAAGAAGTGCTGCGCGTCACCCGTGGTGAGGGCGCGTGAGTCTGTTCACCTTCCGTGCCCTCGACAGCCAGGGCGTGACCCAGCGCGGCACGCTGCAAGCCAAGGATCAGAGCGCCGCCATCGCGATCCTGCACAAGCGCGGCTGGCTGCTGTTGCAGATCGACGCCGCCGGCCGCCAGGGCCTGCGCCATGCCTTGCGGCGGGGGCCGTTGACGGGCGCGACGTTGGTGAGTTTCACCCAGCAGTTGGCGACGTTGCTCGGCGCCGGTCAGCCGCTGGAACGTTCCCTGGGCTTGCTGCTCAAGCAGCCCGGCCAGCCTCAAGTGCGTGTACTGATCGAGCGTATCCGTGACCACGTCAAGGCGGGTAAACCGTTATCCGCCGCGCTGGAAGAAGAGGGCAGCACCTTTTCCCCGCTGTACCTGAGCATGGTGCGTGCCGGTGAAGCCGGCGGCGCGCTGGAAAGCACCCTGCGCCAACTCAGCGACTACCTCGAACGCAGCCAGCGGCTGCGCGGCGAGGTGATCAATGCGCTGATCTATCCGGCGTTCCTGGTGGTCGGCGTGCTCGGCTCCCTGGCGTTGCTGCTGGCGTATGTGGTGCCGCAGTTCGTGCCGATCTTCCAGGACCTGGACGTGCCGATTCCGTTGATCACCGAAGTGATTCTGGCCCTAGGCCAATTCCTCGGCGCCTACGGCCTGCTGCTGTTGGCCGGGTCGAGCGTCGCGCTGGGCACCCTGGCGGCACGCCTGCGCGCCCCCCGGCGCCGCGAACGCTACGACCGCCGCCTGCTCGGCCTGCGCGTGCTCGGCCCGCTGTTGCAGCGGGTCGAAGCGGCGCGCCTGACACGCACCCTGGGCACCTTGCTGAGCAACGGCGTGGCCTTGCTGCCTGCGTTGGTCATCGCCCGACAGGTCTGCACCAACCGCGCGTTGCAGGCCCAAGTGGCCGAGGCCGCCGAGTCGGTGAAAGGCGGCGGCACCCTGGCCAGTGCGTTCGGTGCGCAACCGCTGCTGCCCGAGCTGGCCCTGCAAATGATTGACGTCGGCGAACAGGCCGGTGAGCTGGACAGCATGCTGCTCAAGGTCGCCGACATCTTCGACATCGAAGCCAGGCGCGGCATCGAGCGCCTGCTCGCCGCGCTGGTGCCGTCCCTCACCGTGGTCATGGCGCTGCTGGTGGCCGTGATCATGCTGGCGATCATGCTGCCGCTGATGAGCCTGACCAGCCATATATGAACCTTCAAGGAACCCGATCGATGAGAACTCAACGCCGTCAAAGCGGTTTCACCCTGCTGGAAATGCTCGCGGTAATCGTGCTGCTGGGCATTGTCGCGACCATCGTGGTGCGCCAGGTCGGTGGCAATGTGGACAAGGGCAAGTACGGCGCGGGCAAGGCGCAACTGGCCAGCCTGAGCATGAAAATCGACAGCTACGCCCTGGATGTCGGCTCACCGCCCAACAGCCTGCAGCAATTGGTGCACAAGCCCGGCAACGCCAGCAGTTGGGCCGGGCCGTATGCCAAGCTGTCGGAGCTGAAAGACCCGTTCGGCCATGCATTCGGCTATCGCTTCCCGGGCGAACACGGCGCCTTCGACCTGATCTTCTACGGCCAGGACGGCCAACCGGGCGGCGACGGCTACAGCGCCGACCTGGGCAACTGGGAATAACCCGCCGATGCCCCAACGCGGCTTTACCTTGCTGGAGATGCTGGTGGTCATCCTGTTGATCAGCCTCGCTGTCGGCTTGTTGGGGCTCGGTGTGCGCCAGGCCGTGCAGGCGGCGAACGAGCGCCGCGTGGTCGGGCAGATGGTCGACGCCCTGCGCGCCACGCGGGCCGCGGCGATTGTCGACGCGCGTGTGGCCAGGACCGAATTCGATCTGCAGCGCCTGACCTTCCAGGCCCCGGGCCGCGCCCCGCACGCCTGGCCGCCGCAGCTGCAGGTCACCGTGCATACCGCCGAACGGGTCGGCGCCGCCGTGGAGTTCTATCCCGACGGCAGTTCCACCGGCGGCCATCTGCTGCTGGCCAACGGCAGCCGGCGTTGGCGCATCGACATTGGCTGGCTGACCGGCAGCGTGCAGTCCAAGGCGCTGCCATGAAGCGCCAGGCCGGTTTCACGTTACTGGAAATGCTCGCCGCCCTGACGTTGATGGCGGTGTGCAGCACGGTGCTGCTGGTCGCCTTCGGCCAGAGCGCGCGCTCGTTGGCGCAAGCGGCTCACAGCGACCGCCTGAGCCATGCCGCCCTCAGTGTGCTGGACCAGGAAGCGGCGGGGCGCCTGGTCGAAGGTGTCAGCCAGGGCGCGCTGGACGGCATCCACTGGCAACTGACCTGCGTGCGTCAGCAAGCCCATCTGTATCGTCTCGACCTGATCGTCAGCGAGGGGCCGCGCCAGGCCCGGTTCAGCACCCTGAAGGTGCGCCAGTGAGGCGCGGCGAGCAGGGCTTCACTCTGCTGGAAATCCTCGTGGTGCTGAGCTTGCTCGCGGTGCTGCTGGTGCTGCTCAGCGGTGCGTTGCTCGGCGCCAATCGCGCGGTGGCCAAGGCCCAACAGTACACCGTGAGCCTGGACGAAATGCGCGCCGCCCAGCAGTTCCTGCGCACCGCGATCAGTGAGGCGTTGCCGCTGGATGCCAGCGAAGATGACCGCCAGAGCGCTGGTTTTTTCTTAGGGGAGCCCGAGCGTCTGCAGTTTGTCGCGACCCTGCCCGGTGTGCTCGGCGGCGGGATTCAGCGCTTCACCCTGCAACGGGTCGCCGAGGATCTGCAGGTGGGGTTCTCGCGGTTGGAACGGCAGGCCGATGCTTCCCGCGATGCGCCGCAAGTGCTGCTGACGAACCTTGCGGCGCTGCGCTTCAGTTATCGCGGCGTATCGCCCCTGGGCCAACCCACCGGATGGATCGACCAGTGGCCGTGGCCCCGGCGCTTGCCCGCTGCGGTGCGGATCGCCGCGCATGTCGACGGGCCGGTGCCGTGGGTCACTCAGGTGATTGCCTTGCGCTTGAACCTGGCCAGCGGAGCGTCGGGCGAATGAGGCGGCAACGCGGGGCGGCGCTGCTGCTGGTGCTGTGGGTGCTGGCCTTGCTCAGTGTGTTGCTGGGCGGTTTGGCCGGTTGGGTGCAGCTGGAAAGTCGCCAGGCGCTGTGGCATCGCCAGCACACCCAGACGGTGCTCGCAGCGCAAGCCGGCGTCGCCCTGGCGATG
The DNA here is from genome assembly GCF_059423025.1 of Pseudomonas sp. GW704-F2. Lineage (NCBI taxonomy): Bacteria > Pseudomonadati > Pseudomonadota > Gammaproteobacteria > Pseudomonadales > Pseudomonadaceae > Pseudomonas > Pseudomonas sp. GW704-F2. The sequence goes on from NZ_JBWKXO010000029.1 coordinate 64,724, forward strand.
GCCGATCGACACTGGATCGCCGACGGCCGTGAAAGGCTCCTGACCTTCGATGACGCGCAGTTGCACGTCAGCCTGCGCAGCGAGCGCGGCAAGCTGTACCTGGTCAACGCCGAGGCGCACGACCTCACGCGCCTGGCCCTGGCCTGCGGCGCCAGCCCGGCCCAGGCCACGCAGGTGGCCAAGGCCTTGGACGCACGGCGCAAGCAGGGGCTGGCGCCGTTTCGCGTGCTCGAAGAAGTGCGCCAATTGCCCGGCATGAGCCAGGCGCTGTACCGCCAATTGCTGCCCGAGCTCACCTTGTGGAGCGACCTGGATCGGCCCGCTCCGGCGTTCGCCAGCGCGCTGATGCGCCAGGCCCTCAACCTGCCGCAGCAGAGCGCACAGGGCGCCGACCCTGGCGAGGTGCTGGTGGTCGACAGCCGCGCACAACGCCCCGGCGGCTATGAAGCACGCCTGCAAGTCACGGTTTTATTGAGCCCAATGGAGGACGGCGCACAACCCTACCGGGTGTTGCGTTGGCAAGAATGAATCGACTGGAACCCATCGCCCGTTATTGGCGTGGCAGCCTGCTGCAACAAGGTTGGCGCCTGTGGCTCGCGGAGCTGCGCGCGTGTGTGCCGGCGTGGCTGGCGTTGCACGAGCCGCCCGAGCAGCGCTGGCACTGGCCGTTGAGCGAGCCGGTCGCGTCGGCGCCGGGCAACGCGCGGCATGTGTTGGTGCTCGCGGCCGACGCCGTGCTGCTGCAAACCATCCACTTACCCGTAGCCGCTGCGCGCAACCTTAGCGCCGTGGTCGGCTATGAACTGGATCGCTACACGCCGTTCGAGGCCGACCGGCTGTACTTCGTCGCACGCCAGGAACGGCGCACGCCGACCCAAGTGCAGGTGACGCTGGTGGCGATCCTGCGCGAGCGCCTCGATCAGATCCTCAGCGACTGCGCCGCCCTCGGCCTGCAGCCGCATCGCGTGGATGTCGGCGACCTGGGCATCGACTTGCTGCCCGCGCCTTTGCGCCCGCGTCCGCGTCCGCCGGGCAAGGGGTTGCAACGCAGCTTGCCGTGGCTGTGCGGCGCGTTGCTGATCGCGGCGATGTTGCTGTGGCTCAACGACCGCCAGCGCGTGCTCGACACCATGTACGACAGCGTCCAGCAGCAAAAGGCCCGGGTCGCCGAGGTGCATGCGCTGCGTCAGCAACTGCTCGCCACCCGTGGCGCGGTGCAGTACCTGACCCGGCGCAAGGTGGCCCAGCCGCCGCTGGTGGCGCTGCTCGACGACCTCACCCGATGCCTGCCCGCCGACACCTGGCTCGACCAGTTGGACATCAAGGGCAGCGAGATTGCCTTCTCCGGCCAAAGCGCCAAGGCCAGCGCCCTGATCACCCGGATCAAAGGCTGTCACCGCCTGGACAATGCGCAGTTCGAAGGCGTGATTCAACCCGATGCGCGCAGCGGCAAGGATCAGTTTGCCTTGCGTGCCCACCTTCGCCCGGAGGCCGCCGATGCGCCGACCCCTCACACCCCGTGAACGCCGTGGCACGGCGTTGCTGATCCTGGCCGTGGTGCTCGGCGCGGCGTACTGGCTGTTGATCGACAGCTGGTTCGCCGGGCCCTTGCGTGCCATGGGCGAACAGGCCGAACAACTGCGCGAACAGCAGCAACGCTATGCCGGCGTGTTGCGCCAGGGCGATGCGCTGCGCGAGCAACTGGAGCAGGCCCGCCAGGACCCGGCCAGCCAAACCAGCCTGCTGCCGGGGGATGACCCGGATGGGGTCGCCGCCGACCTGATGCAACGCCTCGCCGATCTGATCAGCCGCCACGCCAACCTCGGCGGCGGCTGCAGCCTGACCCAGCGCAAACCCATCACCCCGGAGCAGGACGACGGCGAACCGTATCGACAGGTGCAGGTCAGCCTGACCCTCGATTGCGCCATCGAACCGCTGACCGCGATCCTGCATGAGCTGGAATACCAGCCGCCGTTTCTGTTCGTCGATGAGCTGCGCATCCGCCGTGGCAAACAGGCGCCGGCCAGTGGCGGGGCGGGGCAGTTGGTGGTGCAGGTGCTGGTGCGCGGTTACCTGCAACCGCAGGTGGCCCGATGATCGGGGTCTTGCGCCCCTTGGAATGGGGCTTGCTCGGCCTGGTCGGGGCATTGGGCCTGTTGATGGCGTTCATCCTGAGCAGCATCGGCGACGAGCCGCAGTGGCTGCCCGAACCGGCGGTGCGCGGGCATTCCTCTGCGCGGGTGCAAGTCGCCCCCAGCGTGACGTTGGACAGCCTCGCCGGCACCTGGCAAACCCCGCTGTTCAGCGCGGATCGCAGCCCCGATCGCGCCGTCGGCAACACCCAGGCCAGCAGCCTGGCCAACCTGACCCTGAGCGGCATCCTGATCACCGGCAATCTGCAAATGGCGATGCTCAAGCAGGCCGACGGCCGCCCGCTGACGGTACGCCTGGGCCAGGTGCTGCCCAACGGCTGGCGCCTGGACCACCTCACGCCGCAATCCGCCCGTTTCACCCTGGACGGCCGCACGCAAACCTTGAACCTGTACGCCAAGCGTTTGCCACCGCCGTCGACCCGGCCACCGATTTCCCTGCCTCGCGAGCCCTTCCCTTGATCGATCTGCGCACCTCGTTGTTTTGCCTGACTACCGCCGTCTCCCTGGGCGGCTGTGGCTCACTGCCCGACCGCCTCGACGCGGACGACGCGTTACTCCACGAAGCCATGCAAGGCACCGGCGCGCAACGCCCGCCGAGTGAGGTGCCGGCGGCGCAACGCCCGCAGCCCGTGGCGAAGGTAGCGCCCCAACGCCAGATGAGGCGGGGCAGCCAGCAATTCGTGCGCCCACCCAGCGCCAGCCTGCCGGCGAAAGAGCAGGGCGGCGATATCGTATTCAACTTCGCCGACCAGCCGATCGAAGCGGTGATCAACAGCGTGATGGGCGACCTGTTGCACGAGAACTACAGCATCGCCCAAGGCGTGAAAGGCAATGTCAGCTTTTCCACCTCCAAGCCGGTGGACAAACAGCAGGCGCTGTCGATCCTGGAAACCCTGTTGTCCTGGACCGACAACGCCATGATCAAACAGGGCAACCGCTACGTGATCCTGCCGGCCAACCAGGCGGTGGCGGGCAAGCTGGTGCCGCAGATGAACCTGGCGCCACCGTCCAACGGCCTGTCGGCGCGGCTGTTTCCGTTGCGCTATATCTCCGCCACCGAGATGCAGAAACTGCTCAAGCCGTTCGCCCGCGAAAACGCTTTTCTGCTGGTGGACCCGGCGCGCAATGTGCTGAGTCTGGCCGGCACCCCGGAAGAACTGGCCAACTACCAGGCCACCATCGACACCTTCGATGTGGACTGGCTCAAGGGCATGTCGGTGGGCGTATTCGGCTTGCAACGCGCGTCGGTGGCCGAGCTGATGCCCGAGCTGCAAGCCATGTTCGGCCCGGACAGCGGCATGCCCCTGGCGGGCATGCTGCGCTTTCTGCCGATCGAGCGGACCAACTCGGTGGTGGCGATTTCTTCCCAGCCGCAGTACCTCAGCGAGGTGGGCGACTGGATTCGCACCATCGACGAAGGCGGCGGCAACGAGCCGCAGATGTACGTGTACGACGTGCGCAACATGAAGGCCTCGGACCTGGCCAAGTACCTGCGGCAGATCTACGGCAACGGCGCGATCAAGGACGATACGCCGGCCAAGGTCGCGCCGGGGTTGCGCACCACCACGTTGTCATCGCTCAACAACAATGCCGGTGGCCTGCAGAACCCGCCGCCGCCTGCCGACGAGCCCGAGCCCGTCGCCGAGGCGCCTGAACCGGCACCGGATAAAAGCCTCGAAGCCGGCACCCGCATCACCGCGCAAAAAAGCAGTAACCAACTGCTGGTGCGTACCCGCCCGGCGCAATGGAAAGAGATCGAAACCGCGATCAAACGCCTCGACAATCCGCCGCTGCAAGTGCAGATCGAGACGCGCATCCTCGAAGTCAAACTCACCGGTGAACTGGACCTTGGCGTGCAGTGGTACCTCGGTCGCCTGGCCGGCAATTCCACCAGCACCACAGTCGCCAACGCCTCCGGCAGTCAGGGCGCGTTGGGCGGTGGCGGGGCAGGGTTGGGGGCGTCGGATTCGTTGTTCTATTCCTTCGTCAGTTCCAACCTGCAAGTGGCCTTGCATGCCCTGGAAACCAACGGCCGCACCCAGGTGCTGTCGGCGCCGTCTCTGGTGGTGATGAACAACCAGCCGGCGCAGATCCAGGTGGGCGACAACATTCCTATCAGCCAGACCACGGTGAACACCGGCGATGCCGACACCACCCTGAGCAGCGTCGAATACGTGCAGACCGGGGTAATTCTGGACGTGGTGCCGCGCATCAATCCGGGCGGCCTGGTGTACATGGATATCCAGCAGCAGGTCAGCGATGCCGAGAACCAGACCGGCAGCAGCGACACGCCGGTGAATCCGCGTATCTCCACGCGTTCAGTCTCGACGCAAGTCGCCGTGCAGAGCGGGCAGACCGTATTGCTCGGCGGGTTGATCAAGCAGGACAACAGTGAGAGCGTCAGTGCCGTGCCGTACCTGGGGAAAATCCCCGGCCTGCGCTGGTTGTTTGGCAACACCAGCAAATCCAAGGACCGCACTGAGCTGATTGTGCTGATTACGCCGAGGGTGATCACCAGCAGCAGCCAGGCGCGGCAGGTGACGGATGACTATCGCCAGCAGATGCAGCTGCTGCGGCCAGCGAACTGAAGGCGCGCGGTCAAAATGCCGCTTCATGGCTCTTGTAAATCCAGTACGACTTCAAGCGTGTCATCGAGTAAAAAGCGGTTCGACCTGAGGGGAAATGCGGACACTGCTGACCCTTCCATTACTCTCGAAGCTCACTGTGAAGAAGCGAGCCTGGGGGGCACGAATCCATATTCAGGCTTTACGAGCCGCAGCCGGGCGTCTACGCAACCCTCGGTTCGCCGGCGCCAAAGTGGATATCTGATCATTGCGGTATCCACGGCGCGGCCAGGTGTAGCTTGATGAGATAGCGTTCTTCAGTGGGATGTCGAACGTCCTTGAAGCGATTGACCACCATCATCACTTGGTATTTGTCCGCTGCTTGCCAATAGGACGTACCGCCCAGGTTCACGTTCCGCAAGCGGGCACGCCATTGAGGGGTGTCGGCGAAGGGTGGGTCGTCTTTTATATGGATGGGGGTCCAGCCACCTTTGCGCCACTGTTCCTGTAAGTCCAGCACGATTTCAAGCGTGTCATCGAGCAATAGCGGTTCGATTTGAGGGGACATGCGGATGCCATCGATTTGCTCATCATCGAAGCCTATCGTGAAGAAACGGGCCAAAGGAGTTATGAATCCATATTGAGGGTCTACGAGCCGCAGTCGGGCATGGGATTTGGGCGCCCTGAACCAGTGATGCCCCGGAATGGCTGGGCCAATCTTTGCGCTGGAGCGCTGGCGCATATCTTCCCAGGGTTCGCCAGGCGTCAATGCAATCTCCGGTTCATCGGTGCCGAGACGTATCGCTAACCCTAAGAAAAGTACGACAGCGATCAGTCCTAGCCCAACACGTCGCCAACCGATCTGCGTGATCCGGCTCATCGGACACCCCGGTCTTCAGCGATGTCTTCTAGCGCCTGTTCGATTCGCTGCCGCTCATTGCTACGCAGCAGTGCATCAAATTTCGCCGCGGCCTTGAGCACGAAGGCCATGCGTTGATCGATATCGGCCAGGTTAGCGATAGGGCTGTTGCTGAATTCAATGGTTCGATCATCTTCGACGGGGCGGCATTGATTTGCCAGCGTTAGCTCAATGGCTTGCGCGGCCCCGGACGGTATGCCTGTGACATAGGAAAGATGGTTACTACGCAGCAGGGCTACCAGCTTTTGGTCGGTATACATCGCTGGCTGAAGGATGTTTCTTTGTTCGTGGTCAGCGAGATACTCAACACTTTTGGCGATATTGCCAGCTTCAATTGCCTCGAAAGCCTTCAGGATTTCACTGTGATTCGTACCAAACTCTAGTGTCTCGTTTCCGATGGGCCATAGCACGGGTGGCTGAGCCTTTTCATAAATGTTCTTGCGCGACCGAAGACAGGTCTCAAGCAACCCCAACCCCCGCTCCTTATAAAACGCATGCAACGGAAACACATCCAAAAACAGCGTGGTATTGCCCATCGCCATCCTCTCGTACACATGTTGATAAAGCTGCTGCACGCTCGATAACGGCTCACCCTCGCGCCGCCAATCAACATCAGGCACCGGGTTATTACGGCTGGCCTGTTCATACTCCCGCAGGCGCCGCTCGTACTCCCGCAGCTTTGCCTGCCGTTCACGCTCCTCGGCGCTGAACAACCCCCAAACCCCTTTCCGGGCACTTCTTCGCAATTGCTCCGCCGCTTCAAATTCCGCCTGAATTTTCTCGATGGATTCTGCCGCGTGCAGCAAACCGCACCCCACTTGCTTGGAGGCAAACGCCGCAAGGCCCGCCCACTGGAAACGGTTATCGAGGCGCCAGAGCTGGGCATACGCCGAGTTGATGAGCCGGTTGCGCAACCTGGGGTCGGCGATCAGCTTGCCGCCGGGGGCGATCACGTCTTCTGCCTGCTTCTGGTAGAAGCGCCAATTGCGCTCGCAGGCTGACTCGAGTATTTCGCTGAAAGCGGAAGGCGTTGAGCTCGGGGTGGGTTTTTTCGCGGGTGTTGGCGCTGGCGCTTCCGATGCGGTCGCGCTTCGGCGGTGTACCGCGGAGTCTTCGGCGGTAAGGGTCTGAAACCGCTCGAACTGGTCGGCCAGCAGGCGCGGGGGCGGGCCGCATTTACAGCGGCAGAGATCGTCCGAGAGCGCCACCCGTCGCCCTCGTGCCCACTGCTCCAGGCGCGGGCCAACACAAACTATGACCCCGGTGGTTTTGCACACCGGGCAAAGCACCTCATGACCTTCAAGGGCGATGTCCACTTGGGTGATGCAAAAGCCCGTCAAACCGCCGACGACGGTCCCGCCAGCGGTGGTCGTGGCTCCTCGGGTAATGAAATAGCGCCGCATGCCGCCGGTGTCCTTATTGTGGGCGGGACCAGCAGGCTAGGCATGGCAGGCGAGGGCGAGAAGTCAGATGCTTCCGAGCCGGATGTAGGTTGCTTCGGTTATCGGGTTGGAGAGGCCGAAAGTCGGGGGTGTCAGCAACCGCGCGGGTTACCACCATTTCCAGCGGCCTTGTTTTTTCAGGGTGGCGATGATGGCTTCGCGCTTGTGGCGGATTTCTAGCATCTTGTGGCGCAGTTCGCGGCAGCGCTTGCTGTTGAGGATCAGTAGGCCGATCAGGGGGCTGAGGAGGGCCATGGAGTAGAGATAAGCGTTGGGGCGGTAGGCGATTGCGGGAAGTGATACCAGCAGGCAGATGAGGTATACCGCCATGTTCAGCCAGACCCAGTGGATGCGTCCGTATAACACTTCGTATTTGGCAAGGGCAAATACTGCACCAAGCCCCGTAGCGCCGAAAAATGATGTCTTGGTAGCAAAACCAATGGGGTACGTCGAGAGATAGGTGAGCATTGTCAGGATCGCCGTCAATCCTATTGAGGTGCATGCGACAAGAATGTCTGCTCCGATTACTGGCATGTACCGCTTGATGAATTCCCAATGGTTTTCAATAAAGATGCCTGCTGATGATGGCCTGCGCGACCGGCAAGCATTATCCCGAAGCAAGACTGGTAGTGCGCAAGGCGGGCGGTTCCAGCCCGGTGGAGTATCTGGTGATCACCCTGAAGGAAGTCATGGTGGTGTCCTACGGCACCGCTGCTGAAAGTAAGGATGAGGTGCTCTACGACAGCATCGCCTTGAACTTCGCCAGCGTCGACGTCAGCTACCAGCCGCAGAAGGCCGACGGCGCCAAGGACGGTGGGCCAGTGAAGTTCGGCTGGAATATCCGGCAGAACGTTAAAGCCTGAAGCCGCACCTTGTGCCCGGATAGCGGGTCTTTGCGCATCCGGGCGCCAGCACCCGCCGAGGCCATTCAAGATGAGCCTCGTTTTTCGTCAACAAAGGATGCTCGTCGTCTATCAACGGCCGCAGCAGTGCATGGAACATCATGTCCCCGAGGAACGGCAGTGGTTCGCGCTTGCCCATCAACTCGGCATACACGCGCCCGAACGCTACCGGCCCGGCTTTGGCGATGTAGGCCAGGGACAGGCGTTCGGTCAGTGACAAACCATCCTGCAGATCACCCTAAATACCGGCAGCGCAACATCTTTTTACGCGCTTTCAGAAGCTCGCGAAAAATTTTGCGGCGATGGTCTCGTTGGCCTGTGCCATGCGGTGTCTGCGGCAATACTTTTCGTACAGTGCCTAGGAAACAGGGGACTCTTAGATTAGAGTCGATGGCGTGATTGTTCGATGGATACGAGACATTCTTAAGGATTGAGCCATGAAAACCCCGCCACTCAATGCTGTGAAAGCGTTTGAGGCCGTGTCCAGGCATCTCAGTGTAACCAGGGCTGCATCTGAGCTATGCGTGACTCAGGGAGCCACCAGCCAGCAGATCAAGATTCTTGAAAACTACATGAACTGCTCGCTTTTCATAAGGGATGCCAAAGGGCTAACGCTAACCGAGGCTGGCCAGCGGCTCGCCAGCGTAGCTCAGAAAGCACTAGGGGAACTGGCCGCTGTCGCGGAAGAGATCATCGGGACGCAAAGAACAATACTTTCTATTTCTGCCCCACCTTCATTTGCCGGAAAGTGGCTTATTCCAAATCTGGATAAATTTTACGAAAAACACTTGGATCTTAATGTTGTTATTGATGCGTCTTGTGACGTTAGAAGCTTTCGCAGTCATGGTATTGACGCGTCAATAAGATTTGGCAGGGGAGAAAATCTTCCATCAAATAGCAAAGTACTTGGCTGCTCAGAAGTTATCATAGTCGCAAGTCCCGCATATATTAAAAAAACACCTAAAATTGAAACATATGCCGACCTTTGCGAACATAAATTGATCAGTTATGAAACGAAAATTGAAAGTCATAGGAAACTTCATAAAAGCTGGAAAAATGTCTTTGCTGATTTAGGCTTGTCCCTGGACCTTGGTAAGGCGAGTATCGTTTTTACAGAAGGGCACCTGGCTTTGACCGCAGCCATTCATGGTCATGGGCTGGCTCTAGTAGAGTCAATTCTAGTCGATCACGAATTAAAAAGTGGTCAACTGGTAAGGGTGCTGGATACTAGTTTTCCGGAGGATAATTGTTACACTTTTTTTAAGCCTGAGTACACGCAGAAAATGGTGGCTTTGGAAAAGTTCGAAGATTGGCTAATGAGTTCCTTGGCCTGTTCGCTAAGGAAGGTCTGAAGTACCCACCGATTTTTGATGCCCTCACTGCCTGAGGTTCAAAAAATGCTAAGTCGGTCGAAAACAGACCTTTCCTGTCTTTAATTCATGGTTTTTTCCTCTGGTCGCTATATTTCAGGGCGATCAGTCCGCATTAGAGACGCACTTCTCCCGCATTCAACAACCATTTTTGCACCGTCCACAGGTTCGACAAGGCGAATAAAGTCTTCTGCTGTGCGATGTTGCTGGATAGGTTGGTGATGTCATCTCTTTAGAAAAACTAATGCCTATCGAAGAATTACTCCATCGACTCTAACCTGAGAGTCTCGTATTTTCTAAGCCGCAATGTGAGCGTAATACTCGTCAATCGAAGCCACCTGGCTCGCGGGCAGCATGGTTCATAAGCTGCAACAATCTCCATACCTCCGCGCGATGGTCGGCACCCCATGAGCAAGGCAGTCGGTGGTCATCGTGCCTGAAGACATCAGATGTAAGTAATAGAGTCATCCTATTGATCTTTCTATTTCAAGATAATTTCCGGTGAAGTTCGATCGTTCAACGCAGCATACCGCCGAATCGAAGTACGCAGCACCAAGCATCAGAATAAGACTGAAACCAATTATCATGTGAACATATAGGAGCGACAAAGTGGCACAGCGAGCAACTATTATCCTCTCTGAGGAAAACATTGGTGAAATTGTCGCAGCAGTCGGGCTCGACACTTTAATGGATGAAACGATTGCAAAACTACGTGATGCCCTCAACGTGTTTGGTGATGGCCAGGTTGAAATACAACCGCGCACCGGCTTTGTCTATGAAACTCCGGAAATGGGGCTGATAGAGTTTATGCCGGCTTACCGCCGGGATAAAAATGTCGCGTTAAAAGTTGTTGGCTACCATCCGGGAAATCCGTTTAACCGGGGCATGCCGACGGTCATCGCCACTAACTCCCTATATGACGTAAGGGACGGCCACCTTATTGCGGTGATCGATGGTGTATTTGCAACAGCAGTACGAACGGGCGCAGCATCCGCTGTGGCTTCGAAGTTGCTGGCTCATCCTGAAAGCAAAACCCTTGGGCTGATCGGAGCTGGCGCCATGGCAGTGACCCAGGCCCATGCCCTCAGTCGAATTTATGACTTTGACGCAGTCTTGATCCACGATATTGACCCCGCAGTGGAAAAAACTTTCGCCAAGCGGGTATCCGCCCTGGGAATTACACCGATCATCGCTTCCAAAGACAGGGTACTGGCAGAGTCCGACATCATCTGTGTTGCTACCTCCATTGGCCTTGATGCAGGCCCGGTTCTCCACGCTGGCGGGATGAAACCACATGTACACATCAATGCTATTGGTGCCGACACGCCGCGCAAATATGAATTATCAACAGAGCTGCTCAAAAGCTCGTTCCTTGTCACGGATTATCTGGAACAGGCCATTAACGAAGGTGAATGCCAGCAATTGAGTAAAGACGAATACGGCTATATCGGCCCTGAGTTGCACAAAATAGTGAAAGAGCCGCAAGCCTATATCCAATATCAGATGAAACAGACCATCTTTGATAGCACCGGTATTTCATTGGAAGATCAGATAATGACCGAGGTCTTGATCGATCAGGCGGAGAGACTAGGGCTTGGTCAGCGGATCCTGATTGAAGCGGGATGTGATGACTCCATGAACCCATATCTTTTCTCAAATTCCGCGAACGCTCTTGATACCGTCAAGAATACAGTGCACGACCGTACCTTAAAATTAGCATGAGTAGAGAAAGACAGGTCATGACAAGCGCAACTCTGATAGACAGAAAAGCACTATCTGTAGCAGTGTTCTTTGGGTTTTTATCTGCTCTTATCTGGGGAGCCTGGCCTGTTCTTTCCCGTTTTGGGGTTCAAAAAACGCTGTCTCCCTATGACATCGCGGCCTTACGCTTTATGGTGGCCGGATTGATTTTGCTGCCTTTTGTTCTAAAGAAAGGGACAGGCATGCTTGGTCTGCCGAAAACCCTGGTCCTTACAGTGGGGCAGGGTATTCCGCACGTACTTCTGGGAATCCTCGGATTGGCATATGCCCCCGCCGGACATGCTGGCGTTCTCATCCCCAGTGCGATGATTGCGGTTTCCACAATTGGGGGCTGGTTCTTCCTTCGTGACAGGCCGGAAAAAGCGGCACTGATCGGGATTTTTATCATCATGGTAGGGGCGACTCTTTCGGGGTGGCAAAGCATGTCGGAAAGCGGTGGACAGGCCTGGCTGGGAGACCTGCTATTCATTGCTGCCGGAGCATTATGGGGGATCTATACCATTGCCTCGCGTGCATGGGACGTGGATGCGTTCCAGGCCACAGCTTTGGTATCCGTCATTTCCATGTTGCTCTACCTACCTCTATATTTCATTTGGGGAACCCCAGGTATCCTCTCCGCACCCGTTTCTGAAATAGTTTTCCAATCCCTATTCCAGGGCGTATTTGCGGCGATTCTGGCCCTGCTGTTCTATACGAAGGCTGTGACAGTGCTTGGTGCAACCCGTGGCTCCATCTTTGGCGGTCTGGTCCCTTGCATAGCGTCCGTGCTGGCTATCTTCGTCCTGTCGGAAGTACCCAGTCTGATCGAAGTCGCCGGGATGGTGCTGGCCAGCGGCGGTATGATCTATATCTTCGGGTTTCGAAAATAGAGTTTGGGTTTGAATCTTTGGACAGGTCCCGGTACGGATGGCAGTTACTTGCCCCCCCGCCAGATCCCTTCGTGCGTAACCCTAAGCCTTGGGGTGTGGCCGGACGGTTACTTTGGCCACAACGCCAAGATCAGAAAGTCGAAATCACCCAAACCGCATAGAGCCACGGGCCATCAAGCGACGACCCAAACGCTACCCTCTACTGGCTAAATCGCAGCAGTCTGCTCGCGATGACATCAAGAAAATGCGCACCCCACAGTCTCCGTGCGGGTCTGCATAGAATGCACAGGTCGCTTCTGGAGGTTATCGCGCAACATCTGCGCCAAAATGCTTGCATATTCTGCCTCAACAGTAACAGACACGCCGCTTCTGCGGATCTCGCTGTGGGATACTTTGGATTTGTGCAGCTCGCTATGACACATAATCATCTCTACAATCGAGTCGAGGTGGGCAGGAGCTGGGTTTCCTATAGTGCTTACCCTCATGAGGTCGTTGTCTGATAGTGCGGATCTTTCGCGCCTAAGTAGCTGCGATCTTTCTAAGATATTTTCTGCTAGAGATTTATCGCATTGATCAATGCAGCAAATGGAATGACTTTCTGAGTCGCTGTGTAACATATCAAAAGCTATGCTATGATCAGAGTGTAGTGGTCAACTAATCCCGGACACGACGTTAAGTTTTTTCTCGGCCTGAGCCGGTGGCAGCCCACCATTAAATTG